>JAQUMP010000563.1 GCA_028718065.1 Chitinivibrionales bacterium
CATCGTTCATCCGGCCGCTTATGAGCGCTTCCCGGATGAGCGAAGAGGAAATTACCGTGGACCCAGCCGCAAACAAATTAGCAACAAACACTGAAAAATGGTTTTTGCCCACGGCCGTATGCAAAAAGTTCTTGTCCCCGGCCCGGTTTTTACCGAAGGCATGTCCTTCGCCCAGCACCAATTCAACGGCATGAAAGCGGCCGATCAGGATTTCCGCGACAAACCGGTCGGCGCTCATTTGGGAATAACGCGCGCTGAACGGCAGGCAAACCAAAAAATCAACACCGAGGGCTTCTATCAATCGCGCCTTTTCTTCGAAACTGGAAAGCAGCAGGAATGGGGCATCGGGCTTTAGTATCGTGCGCGTATGCGGCTCGAAGGTGGCGACCACGCTTACCAACCGCCCCTGACGGGCGCGGCTGACCACCTCTTTAATCAGCATGGCGTGGCCGGCGTGCACACCGTCGAAATTGCCGATGGTGACCACGCTCTTGGTAAGAGACGGAAGCGACGATTCGTCGCGAATGATTTGCATTATGTTTTTCGGCCGTAAGAGGGTGGTTAATGCGCGCCTTTACCGGTTACAACCACCGACAAAGTCAGAAAAATGATTTTTAAATCGAGCAAGAGCGACATGTTTTCAAAATAGTAAAGATCGAACATGACCTTTTGCTTGACGTCCTCGATGGAGGCGTCGTATTTGTGCTTGACCTGCGCCCAGCCCGTAATGCCCGGCTTCATTTTAATGCGTTGCACGTACCAGGGAATTTCTTTTTTAAGCTGTTCGATAAAAAAGGCGCGTTCCGGCCGCGGGCCCACCAGGCTCATGTCGCCCTTGAGCACATTGACAAACTGGGGAATTTCATCGAAGCGCGTCTTGCGGATAAAGCGGCCGATGGGCGTAATGCGCGGATCGTTTTCGGTGGCCCAGGTCGGTCCCGTGCGCTTTTCGGCGTCTATATACATGGAACGGAATTTATACATGATAAAGGGCTTGCCGTATTGACCGATGCGCTCCTGCTTGAACAGGGCCGCGCCCGGCGTGGCTAAGCGGATCAGGGCCGCAAGCGTTAGCCACAGCGGCGCGCCGATGAGCAGCACCCCCGCAGCGACCAGAAAGTCGATGGTGCGCTTGATCTGCGCCTGCCAGGGCGGCAGATGGTCCTGCAGCAGCACCATGAGCGGCGTCCCGAAAATCTGGTTGGTCTTTAAATGGCCGGCAACCACGTCGCTTAACGACGGCGCCACATGGATGGTAATATGCAGGTCGCCGCAATATTCCACGATGCGCAGAATTTCCTGGGGAGAATTCGACACGCGCGAAATAATGATGCCGGCGATAAATTCGCGTTTGACAACGGCGGGGATATCGGCATAGGTGCCGAAGACCGGCAGGCCCCCGTAAAAAGAGCCCCGTTTGCGGCCGTCGTTGTCGATGAATCCGGCCACCTTGTGCCCGAGCTGCGGATAGCGTTGCAGGTCGCGCTCCAACTCGGCGCCCGAGGCGTTGGCGCCGATGATAAGCACCTTGGAAACGCCGATGCCTTTGCGGAGCAGCCACGCCAGAAAGGTGTGGATGGCGAAGCGGTTTACGGCGACCAGAAAAAAAGTTACAATGCCATAAGTCAAGAGCGTTACGGTCTTGGTGCGGGTAAAGAGCACGGCGGCCCGTCCGCTCTGGGCAAAGGCGATTATCTGCGGCGCGCCGGTAATAAGCGCCAGCAGCAGCATGCCGATAAGCACGGTGCGGCAGACCACGTAAAATTCGTCCAGCCGCCCCTCGCGATACCAGTCGCGGTAGAGGCCGCAAAAAAAGAACAGGACGATCCAGCAGGCGGTGATGATCTGACCGGGAAAAAGGTAGTCCGAAAAGTCAAGGAGCGGGTTATACGTTTCCGGAAAAAAACCGCTCTGGTAGCGCAGCCAGAAGGTAAGGCCGAATGCCAAACTCAGGGCCAGGGCGTCGAAGACAAGCGTGATTATTTTTTCTAAAAATCTGATTGCCATAAAACTTAGTATTCTTATTTTTAATTCTGGAAGGGGTTAGCCACCCGAAAATCAATAATATGGAAAGGGCTCCGCCCTTTAAATCCCGTAATGAATATACTTATTATAGCTAAAACATTTAAGGCGTTTCGTTTGCAATTAAATACTCTATGTCAAGTATAAGTTGGTTTATCTTTTGGCTATAATAAGCATTTTCCCTAGCGGGTTTTAGGGGCGGCCAGCCCCTACCAGATTTAAATGTTTTAAGTTTTTTTAAATTCACCCCGGATAAAAGTCTCAAAAAGAGTAACCCCGGTATACAAAGAAGAAGAATTTTTAGCTGATTCTTCGGAATACGATCCGAAATCCCCTTTATTAATCCCCGCCCCGCAAACCGCAAAGGGCACCGGCATGGCATGATGCGTTTTTATGGCAATCGGGGTGGCGTGGTCCGGCGTAACCAAAAGGCGAAGATTATTGTTTGATTTTTGGTACTTTACAAATTCACCCACCACGTTTTTATCGAACTCCTCGATGGCCTGGATTTTTTTCCGCACGTCGCCCTGGTGCCCGGTTTCGTCCGGCGCCTCAACGTGCAGAAAAATAAAATCTTCGTTTTCCAGGGCTGTCAAGGCCGCCGCCACTTTGCCCTTGTAATTGGTGCCCAGATAGCCGGTGGCGCCCGGCACAATGCGCGCCTGTAAACCGGCCAGAATGCCGATGCCGCGCACCAGGTCGACCGCCGAAATCACCGAGCCGCTTATGCCGAAGCGGTCTTTCATTCGGGGCAGCGTCATGGCTTTGCCCTGGCCCCACAGCCAGATGTCCGTCGCCGCGACTTTATTTTGGCTTCGGCGGTTTTTATTGGTAGGCGCGGCCGCCAACACCTTGTTGGCGCGTTGCATTAAATCAAGCAGCATTTCCCGGCCGCTGCCCTGCGGCA
>JAQUMP010000564.1 GCA_028718065.1 Chitinivibrionales bacterium
GGAAATGCGCGACCGAACCGGCCTTTGAACTGGGCAAATCCGTAGCGTCACCGATAGCGAAGATGTTCTCACGCGCCTTGGATTGCAGGGTATGCCGATCGGTCGGTACGAAATTAAGGTCATCGCCGAGCCCCGACCGGCCGATAACGGGAGCGCCCATGTTGGTAGGAACGGTGACGAGAAGATCGTAAGCGACGGTCCATCCATCGTAGGAAACAAGTTTTTTTTGGGCGGCGTCCACGCGTTCAAGGGCGAAATCGGCAACCAGGTTGATCTTTTTTTCGGCAAGCAAACCGCCCAGGACCCGCGAACATGTCTGCTTGGTAAAGGCGCCCGGAAGCGGGGTAACGTACGAAAGTTCGACACCGGGCCGGATTCCTTTCTTTGTAAACCACCAGTCGGCCAGAAAAGTCAGTTCCAGCGGGGCAACCGGACATTTTATAGGCATTTCGGTAAAATGGACCGCTAATTACCCACCCTTCCAGTCCTTAAGCCTGGCGCCAAGCGCCGTGGCGCCTTCGATAGTGTAAAAATCGAATATACTCCGGCGCCACTCGCCGTCGTCAAGACCCGCCACTTCGGCGGGAACGATCCGGCAACCGGTCGCTATTATAAGAATATCGTAGGCAAGTTTGGTCCCGTCTTTGAATACAAGTCGGTTGTTGCGGTGATCGATTTCCTCGGCTTGCGCCTGCACGTAATCGAAACCGGACGGCAGGAAGGGTCGTCTCGCCTTGCGCACATCCTCGGGCCGGTAAATGCCGAAGGGAATAAACAAAAACCCCGGCTGGTAGTAATGAACGTCGTCCTGGTCCACGATCGCGCACTGCCATTTGCGCATGTCAAGTTCGCGGCGCAGGTGGTTGGCCATGATCGTACCCGCCGTGCCGGCGCCCAGGATTACTATTTTTTTCATGTATTTTATCGACCTTGTTTAACGTAATTTTGTTCCAGAAATCGCACGATGGCCCGCACCCGAACATCTTTCAAGCGGTAGATAATTTTCTTATGGTCGCGCGAAGACCCGATAAGTCCGGCCAGCGAGAGCATTTTAAGCTGCTGCGAAATATTGGACGTTTTCCCCTGTCCAACCACCCCAACCAGCTCGCTCACGCAGAAATCGCCTTCACACAAGGCGCAAAGAATCCTGAAGCGGGACTTATTGGCAAAAAGCGACAGCGTGGAAAGCACCTTATGGCACACCGTTTCCTGCGATTTGAACTTGGCCTGGATGGCACGGAGTTTGGGGTTTATCATTTTAACTATTTAATATATGTTAAAATGATAAAGCAAATGTTTTTTCCTCAAGTCGCCCGGAATTAACGTTTTAAATTATAAGGGGGCAATTTTATGGAGAGGACTTTGCGTGCATGCATCATCCCATAAGGAAAGCAACTCATCACGATGCTGTGAGGCCCATTCGGTTACTAAACCCAAGGCGCGCGGCGGAAAGCTGCCGGCGATAACCGCCATCGTTTCGATTTCGATGAGGACTTCTGCGCTTCCGTATTCGGCGTGAAAATGCGGCGGGTTATGCTCGTTAAAAAACATCTTAATGATAATACCATAGAACCTGCAAATCTCAGGCATGCGCATTCTCGCGTTTTAGCATTGGAAATAAATCTTCCGGTTTTTTTCCGGCAATGCGCATATACAAGGTGTCCGGGCACAAGTCCACATCGGCACCCCAAAGGAGTTCTCCGGATGAACCTATGGAAACTTGTTCGAATTCTCCGGGTTTTGTCCACTTTGCAAATACGCCCTTTCCCGCGAGGTTCGAAACGTCGACTTCACCGGACGTCCCGTCGGAAAACATCATCCATAAGCGGTATTTTGGCAACGCTTTGACTTCGGTAATATGAAACATATTTATCCCCGAAATAATGATTACGATATCCAACGAAAAACAACCAGGGTTTTACACCTACTTAAAGATACCCTATTTTCACAATTGATGCAACTTAAACAACCAAGATGGGAGAATGCTATGGAGTGATTTCCCCGAACAGCCTCGTAAAATTTTCTTCCAATTTTTCGGCAACCGCCTCCGGCTCCAGTTGTTTTATCGCCGCGACTTTTTGCCCCACCAGGCTTACCCAGGCGGGCTGGTTGGTTTGGCCGCGATGCGGCACGGGCGCCAGGTACGGGGAATCGGTTTCTATCAGGATGCGATCGAGCGGGGTCCGCAGCACAATATCGGCCAGAGTAGCTTTTGCAAACGTTATAATGCCGGAAAAGGAAATATAATACCCGGCGTCAAGAATTTTTTCGGCCGCCGGCCGGGCGCCCGTAAAGCAATGGAACAGGGCCTTTTTTACGCCGAGGCGCCTGAGCGTTTCGCACACGTGCAGCTCCGCGCCGCGGCTATGGACGATTATGGGCAAGGCACGCACAACCGCCAGCTTGCACTGCGCCTCGAACACCGGCAGTTGGACCTCCAGCGGCGGATAATCCTGATGGTAACAATCCAGTCCGGCTTCGCCGATGCCGATAACGGCCGCGCCTTTGCAGGTATTTTCGAGGGCAATCAGCCAATCGGCGGGCAAATCCAGGCACGCGGGCGGCGAAACGCCCACGGCGGCGCGCAGCATGGGCTCTTTTTTGCATTGGTCAATAATTATGGGAATGGCGGCAAAATCGGTGGCGGTAGTAACGATGCGCCCGACCCCCGCGGCGCGGGCCAGCGCGCAGGTTTGCGAAAGGGAGGCGTCGTTTAAATCGTAGAGGTGGGCGTGGCTGTCGGTCCACGGGCGCATCAGGTGCGGCCCTTAAAGACCTTGTTCCACTTGTCAATGTCCCATTTCTGGAGACCGCTGTGGTCAAGCTTAAAAATCACCACGTCCCGGCCTTCGATCTTATACGGTTTGCCGTTTAAAGTCCATTCCAAGGCGCTATTGTTTCCCGCATGCACCGTAAGGGAATCGCGCG
>JAQUMP010000565.1 GCA_028718065.1 Chitinivibrionales bacterium
ACCGTGAGGCCGGTTAACAACAGGGTCGTTTTTAAATAATTCATGGGTTGAGTCCTTTTTTAAGTTACGTAATTACGTATTTGACAATGAGAATATTTTTCTACTTAAGGGTATCTGGAATAAGCAGATCAGACTTCAAGGGCAACGCTCCTTTGCAAAATCAGGTCCCGTTTCTCGGGAATCAGGGATTGCAGGGGGATTATATCGATTTTCCAGGGATTGAATTTTTCGAGCACGTCCATGCAATCAAAACTTTTCGCCATCGTAAAGTTGGTTACCGCCAGATCGATGTCGGAATTTTCATGAAACCGCTCCCGATGCAGGAGCGATCCGGTGATGCGGATTTCTTCCGCGCTGCATTCCCGTTTTAAAATAGAGGCGACCTCGAATGCGACGCGCCATGCTTCCACGAACTTTTTTTCGAGGTTATCGTTTACATCTTCATGGTCGGGAATGTTTTTGAGCGGTAATCCATCCATGTTCTATAATATAATCGGTTCTTCCTTAAAAGAGCAATGCAATGCCGGAACGATTTCGTTTTTTGTTCCAAAATTCCCTGCATTGAACCGGAAAAAATATGTTAACATTCGATATATCGCACTTGGCAAACGGGACGTATTTGGTGCGTTTAGAATAGGCGCAAGGGACCCAAACCGCAAAGGTGGTTTTAGGGAAATGAGCACTTTGGCCGCTTTTTAAAATTTGAGCAAAATCATTTCTTTGGGCACAGTCGCCCGCGGGCGTTTTGCAAATACTTTAATTTCCATCCCCATCCCGATTTTGGAGAGGTAATTTACCAATGTGGAAAGCTTCATGTCGTTCCGTTTTTCAAGGCTTGCAACGGCAGGTTGGGAAAATCCTTTTATTTCCTGCTGCGTTACATGCATGATGCGTCGCAACTCGGAAAGTTTAATCTTAAGTATTTCTTTCTTGGCGTCAATGCCGATTTCCTGGATTTCGGCCGGAGAGAATCTAGATGATAATAACTTATTAAAACCTTTTTTAAACTCTCTTTTTTTCATGGGGAAACCTCCTGCATAAGTAATCTTCGTATATTTCTTCCGCTAAGGGAATAAATTTCTGGTAAAATCTATCGTCGCCTGCCTTGTCGCCCGCTATCAGGATGACGGCTTTTCTGGCCACATCAAAAACAAACAAAGTCCGGTATACGTGTTGTTTGCACTGCGTTCGTAATTCCTTAAGGTTTTTTATCTTACTCCCTTTAAGCGTATCGACATAGGGACGTCCCAATATTGGGCCGAATTCTATAAGGATGCTTAATGAGCGGGCTATACTTTTTGCCGAATCCAGGCCAAGGTCATGCAACCATTGTTCGAATTCGGTTGAATATACGATTTCCCATGGCATATTTTATAATATATATATTATGTTTTATAAACTCAAGATTATGTTTCAAGAATGCATAACGCCCTTTCGAAAGTATTTAGTGCGTTTGGAATCGGCTGCGGGAATTCATGCAAGGAAGATTGTACTAAGCAATCAGTGAAATCATCCTAATCGCCGTCAATCAGCGGTTCAGACTATGCGGCGGCCTTATGATACTCGTGCAACCATTTTTTTAATGATTGCCGGCTTTTTCCGGATAGTTTTCCCGCCAGAATCAAATCACTCCCGCTTATACGGAAACTTATCCCAGGCGTTGTCTACGAAGGTCTTGAATTCTTTTTCGAACCTGCTGCGGGGAAAGCGCTCGGCGTTGGCGCGGATGGTTATGGGATCAAAGGTGGTTTCGATCTTTAAAAATTTTTGCACGGCATCAACGATGCTCGGCACGTCCTGGCGATAATAAAAGAGCCCGGTTTTTTCCGGCATCACGGTTTCCAGCACGCCGCCGCGGCCATAGGCGATTACGGGAATGCCGCAGGCCTGCGCCTCCACGTTGACAATGCCGAAATCCTCTTCCGCCGCAAACACGAATGCGCGCGCCGAACGCAAATAGCTGACCATGGCCGGTTCGGCCAGGTGCCCGGTAAGCGTGATCGTGGGGCCGGCGATTTTTTTAAGCGCGTTTAAGGAGGGCCCGCCGCCGATAATAACCAGCGGCAGCCCAAGCTGGTTGAAGGCGCGGATGATTAGGTCCAGGCGCTTATAGGGCACCAGACGCGAGGCGGTAATGAAGTAATTTTCGCGCCGGTCGCTGATGGAAAACCGGTCCACGTCCACCGGCGGGTAAATGACCGTGGCGGAGCGGTTGTAGCATTTGTTAATGCGGTTGGCGATATAGTGCGAATTGGCGACGAATTCGTTGACGCGCAGGGAAGCGATGGCGTCCCACAGACGGATATAATGGAAAATGGCGCGTACCAGGAAACTTTTTATGCCGCCCACCAGTCCGGCCGCTTCCAGGTATTCAAAGGTAAGGTCCCAGACGTAGCGCATGGGGCTGTGGCAGTAGCAGATGTGCAATTGGTCCGAGGCGTTGAGTATGCCTTTGGCAACGGCATAGGACGACGAAATAATAAGCGGGTATTCCCGCAAGTCAAATTGTTCGATGGCCATGGGAAAAAGCGGCAGGAAGGCGCGATGGTGTTTTTTACCCAGCGGCAGGCGTTGCAGCATGGAAGTGCGCACGGGAACGTGTTCCCAGGGGGTGTCGCGCAACCCGTCGGGATCGTGAAACAGCGTGAACAAGTCGCCGGGATAAAGCTGGTAGATGGACTGCAAAACGCTTTCGGCGCCGGCCTGCGTTACCAGCCACTCATGGATGATGGCGGTCTTCATATTTTCTATACTATATCATTATGCCCGGCCGCGGCAAAGCAAATTAAAAAAAAAGGGAACACCCGCGTGCTCCCTTTTATCAATTTTAAAATGATGCGCCGAAGTCGTTAGTATTTGGCCTTCTGCTTAAAGTCGTCTTTTAAATCCGAATACAGCACGTAGCGCTACGTGCTGTAT
>JAQUMP010000566.1 GCA_028718065.1 Chitinivibrionales bacterium
TTACGTTCCCGGTCGGCATGAAAGAATCGTGGGGATTTTCCTGTTTCGGTGAAAATGCGGGCAACGTCGACCAGTATTATACCGATCCGGCCACCGGCAATCCCGTTGCCCTGAACAGCACGGTAAGCAATTCCAATAATTTATTTATGTTTTCCTATGCCAATAATCTCTGGAAACGGCTGAGCCTCGGCGTAAATTTAAACGTTTCCTACCAGACCAACTTCAGCGCGCGCTTAGACAGCGGCATAATTAACCTGGGCGCCGACGCGGGGCTCTCGTATCGCCTTTTGTCAAGCACACAGCTCGGCGAACACCTGGTCGGGGTTCTGTTTCAAAACATTTTGGCCCCGGCCTCGTTTGCGCAATCCGGCTATGCCAATACCGTAAAAGCATCCTGGGTGGCGCACTTTGGGCAGCGGCAGGTCGAAGCCGGCGCCGACGTTGATTTTAAAAACCTCTACCGCGCCCTGGCCATCGAGGGCAATCCCCGCACCGTAGAATACGCGTTTTCCGCGAGGCTTGGCGCCTGGCTCCTGCGGTTTTTAAAGGTTTACTTCCAGGCCGGGAGTGATTACGTCGGGTTTGCCGGTGGCGTTAATTACCCGCGCATCAACCAGGGAAGGGATTTTTCCATTCTCTACCAATACATGATCCTCACGGACGCCGCCGACGCTTCGTCGCACTCCGTCTATCTGCGGGCCGAACTGGGCCAGGGGCGTGCCAAAAACGTTGAACAGGAACTCAACCCCACGCCCAACGATCTTTACAACCGGGCCTGCAAGCTTTATTTCGGCGGCAAATATTGGGACGCTTATTTTGTGTTCGGGCGGATCCTCGCCGCATTTCCTACCTTTTTCAAGAACGACTACGTGGAATATTACCGCGGCTCCTGTCTCGAAAAACTTGACATGCGTGAACTCTCGGCGGACAAATACAAGGCCATGAAACAAAATTACGCGCGCAGCGTCATGGCGCCGCATGCCGACCTCGGCCTCATGCGCCTGTACTACCGCGACGGCCTGGTTTACGACGTGCAAAAACAATTCGCCCTGCTCAGCCGGACCGGCGTGCCCGACTCCCTAAAACATCATGCCGAATATCTCATGGGGCAAACCTATCTGCAGCAAAAATCGTTCTGGCAGGCCAGCGAACTTTTTTCCAAAATTCCCCCGAATCATCCGGATTATCTCTTCGCCCTGCATTCCCTGGCAATCTGTTATTTCGCGCCGGGGAACACGGCCAAGGCGCAGGAAGTTTTAAACCTTTGTATAAATGCCAAAGCGCTTACGAGCGCCCAGGAGGAAATCCGCAACCGGTCACTCCTCTTTGCGGGATACCTGTATTACGAACAAAAGTCGCTCGCCAAGGCCATAACCGCACTGCGGGAAGTCCCTAAATCCAGCTACTATTACGAAGATGCCCTCCTGGGAGAATGCTGGACCGCTCTGCAGGCCCGTCAATGGAGCGATTGCATTAATTACGGCCATACGCTGCAAAATGAATCGCATAAAGCAAGCATCCAATGCGAGGGCGCCATGATCGAGGCCTACGGCTGGTGGATGCTGCGTAATCCCGACCAGGGCCTGACCGTTTTGCAAAACATCCGTCCCAAAGCCGATAGTCTTTTTGTGCCGCTGCGCGATTCCCTGGACCGCGAGCACGAACGCTACCATCAGGACCGTTCCGCCTATGCCCTGCTCGCCGCCGCGGCCGATGGGCAATCGCTGATTGCGCATCCGTCAACCACTCCGGCCCCACTCGATAGCCTGCATAACGTGCAGCGGCAATATCAGGAAAAACTGGCCCGGTTTTATGTTTACGCGGATGAGTTCGACCGGCGTTCGTTTTTTTCGCGCAACATCCAGACCATTAAAACCGACATCGATTATCTTGCCGCCACTATCCAAAAAGCGAGCCAGCAACCCGCCGGCGCCGTCCGGCAACTGCAGGAAAAACAAAAAACCATCGACTCCGAAATCGGCAAGCTCAAGCAGCAGATCGAAAGTATTGACAAAGGGAACAAATAAGGGCGCTCTAAAAAGCGCGACAATCCGCGGCGATGCGCCGGAGAATCAAAACGCAAGAGTCCTTCCGTGATGCTAAAACCTCTCGGTAATAGTTTGCCTGCCCAAGTCGCAAGCCATGCATACGGAGCGTTAGTCAAGCTCCGCACTTTGTATTATGATACTGTACAAAACGCAACACGGGACGGCGGCAGGCCGGCGATAAGCGTGGGCTGCGTGCATGCCGGCGGGACCGGCAAAACACCCACGGCGCTGCTTATCGCCCAGACGCTTGCCGCGGAAGGTTATAGCATAGCGTTTCTAAGCCGCGGATACGGAAGACCCTGCAAACAAAATGTGATCGTGGCCCCCCGCCAGCAAATCGATTGGGAGTTCATCGGCGACGAGCCGGCCCTTCTGCACGACGCCATGCCGCAGGCCTGGCTCGGCATCGGCGCCGACCGTCTTAAAAACGCCATCAAGCTTTCCGCGCAATTGCCGCAAAAAGCCGTCTTTATACTTGACGACGGGTTTTCACACCGGCGCTTGCGGCGAAATCTGGATATTGTTTGCCTTCCGCCCGATCCATTTTCGGATTACCTTATTCCCGCGGGTTTTTTGCGCGAACCGCTCCAAAACCTTAAACGCGCCCACGCCCTGACTTTTATATGTTCCGAATCGGCAGAATTACCCGCCGATAAAAATCGCGATAAATTATTGCAAAATTTTCCCGGCGTCAAGATCCTGGAGCTTAAAGAAGTCATAGGGGGCTGGGTTGATTTGCAAACCGGCCAAACGGCGGAGCGGCCTCCCCTGAAAGCCCCGGCCCTGGTGTGCGCCATCGCCCGACCGGAGCGCTTTACGGGTATGGTCGAGCGCCAGGGCATTAAGGCCGCCTCAATTAATATTTTTAAC
>JAQUMP010000567.1 GCA_028718065.1 Chitinivibrionales bacterium
CAGGGATAAAGCACCTCGTCCTCTTTGCGGATATGATCGCTCAGCAATGTCGCGTAGGCCGTCAAATGCTCCGCGATTGCGGCCGCATCTGCTTTGTCAAGAGCCGCGGCCGTGGCTTTAACATGACCGCGTCCGGTTTCGTGCTCGTTGCGCATCGCGGCGATTATCTCCTGGCTCGGGTCGAAAAACCCAAATAAAATGTCCTCTTCTTTGGCATGATGGTATTTATCGGCATAATTGCGGATAAAGTCAAGCGCTACCCTGATTTGTTCCCGCGGATTTCCGTTTTTCGTTTGCAGCGAAGCAATAAGGCGGGGAATTGCCCCGATCACTTTTTTAATAAACACGTGTTCCTCAACCAACTGTTGCAGGGGCGGGCAGAGCTTTTTGCGACCGGAGCTTTGCGCTTCTTTGCGGGGAAGTTTTGGGATGGTGACTTGCTTGCCGGGAAAAACCACGGCGGCGATCGCCGTAAAAAGCTTCTTTTCGTCCTCCTGCGACAAAGCATGAATTTCCACGATATCCTTAAGCCGGCACGTTCCCACGGCGCAGGTTGTGCAGCCGATTTTAAAACGGTCCAGCTCGGCTTTGCAGGCGGGATGCTCCTTTAAAATATCCTTAATGTTTCGATCGAGCAGTTCCGTCATACCGGCCCCCGATTCGCTAAAGTAAAAATAGTTATTATAGTATTCTTGTCATAAATATACACCCGATTACGTTTTATGCCCTTGATTCGGATCAATAATTATTGAAACCGCTTCTTTCTTAAAAGGGAGCTGTTGTCCACGCGTTTAAAATCTATATTAACGGATGAATCCATAGGGAAAACAGGCTTAAACGCTTCCGGATATACCCATGCCCCATTGGCTGATAGCTGCATTGCTGATTGTTTTTATTGTCCACTGCATTGTTTTTAGTATCTTAACAATCAAGAATAAAAGCGGCTATTACCTTGGTGTCACGGTGACTTTTTTTCTGCTTGTTGTTGCCTATGCCATGCGTCTTTGGGCCTCCGATTGGAGTGTTGCCGGCATAAAAGGTTTTTGGTATTTCCGGATTGCGGCATGGGTATTGGCGGGCGTAAGTATATATCTTACCCTCCGCCGCCGGCGGCGTCCTAAATGATAAGCTAAAAAAACGGGTCCCGGAATGCTCACTTTTTTTTGGGGAATAAGGTATATTTCATACACAATATCCCTCGCAATTTAAAAATAATGCAACCGTAATTTTTATAATTAAAGGCGGCTTGATTCCATGATTGCCATGACCAAAAGCCAACAAGCGTTTACCGAAGCAAAAAAGGTGATTTCCGGCGGCGTAAACTCGCCCGTGCGGGCCTTTAAAGGCGTTGGCGGCTCGCCGATATTTTTCGCCTCGGGCAGCGGCGCCAGCGTGAGAGACATCGACGGCAATAGCTATCTTGATTACGTCGGCTCCTGGGGGCCGCTGATTTTAGGGCATGCGCACCCGGAAGTTGTCGCGGCCATTAAAAACGGTGCCGAGAAGGGCACGAGCTTTGGCGCGCCGACCCTGCTGGAAACCGAACTGGCCAAAAGGATCATTGCATTGGTCCCTTCGGTAGAGTTGGTGCGCATGGTCAATTCGGGCACCGAAGCCACCATGAGCGCCTTGCGCGCGGCGCGCGGCTTTACAAAGCGAGATTACGTTGTTAAGTTTGAAGGCTGTTATCACGGCCACGGCGACAGTTTTTTAATCGCCGCCGGTTCCGGCGTGGCTACGCTCGGCATTCCCGACAGTCCCGGCGTTACGGCCGGCACCGCCCGCGACACGTTGCTTGCCCCCTATAACGATCTTAACGCGGTAAAAGCCCTCTTTGCAAAATTCGGGGAACAAATTGCAGCGATTATTGTGGAACCGATCGCCGGTAACATGGGCGTTGTTGCGCCGGAAAATGATTTTCTGCAAGGGTTACGCCGGATTGCCACCGAGTTCGGGGCCGTGCTTATTTTTGACGAAGTCATGACCGGATTCCGGGTTAGTTCCGGCGGAGCCCAGAAACTTTACGAAATAAGACCCGACCTTACTACCTTCGGCAAGGTCATCGGCGGCGGATTGCCGGTGGGCGCCTATGGCGGCAAACGGGAAATCATGGAACAAATCGCGCCGCTGGGGCCAATTTACCAGGCCGGCACGCTTTCCGGTAATCCTTTGGCCATGGCGGCAGGCCTGGCAACGCTTACTTGCATAGGTAAAGATCCGGCCTTTTACGCCAAGCTCGAACAGCGCTCGGCGCGTTTGGCCGAAGGTCTTTTGCAAAATTGCCGTACGCTCGGAGTTCCCGCGGTACTCAATCGCGTCGGTTCCATGATGACGCTGTTCTTTACCGACCAGAATAAAATAACCGATTGGAACATGGCCAAACAATGCGATAAAACCAGCTATGCCCGCTATTTTCATGAGTCTTTGCAAAACGGAATCTATTTAGCGCCGTCGCAATTTGAAGCCCTGTTTGTTTCCGCCGCGCATTCCGAGGAGGAAATAGACAAAACAATTGCAGCGTCGTTGGTTGCTTTAAGGAAATGTGCATAATGGATAAGATCGATCGGGCAATTCTTAATCGTCTTCAGTACGGTTTTCCGCTTACTATCAGGCCGTTTTCGACCATTGCCGGCAGCCTGGGGCTAACGTCGGACGAGGTATTGGAACGCATCGCGGAGCTAAAACGTAGCGACATTGTGCGCCAGATAAGCGCGATTTTTGATTCGTCAAAAATCGGATATCAGAGCGTACTTGTGGCCTTTAAAGTCCCCTTGCAAAAGCTGGAGGCGGTGGCACAAGAGCTTAATGCCAATCCGGGTGTTAGCCACAACTATGTCAGGACCAACGATTTTAATCTGTGGTTTACGCTTACCATTCCTAAAACGGCCGATCTTAAAAAAGAAGCCGCC
>JAQUMP010000568.1 GCA_028718065.1 Chitinivibrionales bacterium
AGCGGCGCGAGAAACGCGGCGATCCGTTCGAGCTGCGCCGTGGAGGCTGCCGAAACGCCGGAAAAAGCGGCGGGACGGTCAAGTGTATTCAGTTGCACGCGCGCGGGTGCGATTTTTAAAAGCGCCTCCTTTAACCCTTTTAACTCATTTTCCGAATCGTTAATGCCGGGGACAATAAAGAGCTCCATCCACAGTGCGCCCTTGTACTCGTGGGCGAAATCAATGATTCCCCGGATGACCGTGTCGTTGTTCAGCGAGGCATGCGGCTGGTTGATTTTTTTAAAAACCGAAGGCGTTATTGCATCCAGCGAAGGCAGGACGTAATCCACCGGCGACACGGCCCGGCGGACTTCGGGGTATTGCAGCAATGTGCCATTTGTCAACAACGCGATCTTATACTGGGGCCAGGTGGATTTAATCGCGGCCACGATATCGCCGATGGCCCTATTCAAAAGCGGCTCGCCGCTGCCGGTCAGCGTGATAACGTCGAGGGCCGGCGCCTCTTGTAAGTACTCGCTGAGTTCGCCAAGGATTGCGGCGGCGGCAACATATTCGCGCCGCGCATCAACGGTTTTGGGCGTTGGGCCGCACTCGCAGTAAATGCAATTAAGGTTGCAGATTTTAAAGGGGACGCAATCGACACCCAGGGACAAACCAAGACGGCGAGAGGGAACGGGGCCAAAAAGATATCGATATTTCACGTCAAAAAAACTTCCAGACGTATGGGGGAAGCGGGGACATTTTATTCAATGCCCCCACACACGCTCTAAGACTTAGATATCATCCCTGAAATCGTAATTTCCGGTTTTTTGGGATGGTTGGTTTTTATCGTAAAATCACCGTAGCGGGGTTCGGGATTTTTAAAATCGACCCACAGGGAAAGTTTGTACTTACACTCCTGATTGCCTTTGGTGGAATCGGTTTTTACGAATTTGAATTGTACCGGTATAGGCAATTTTGATTGCCAGGCGATGTCGTGCGCGGTATTGGCGGAAGGAGCAAAGTTTACTTCCGATACCTGCAAATCGGCCTTCCCCGAAGCAAGCGTGACCTCCCCCGCCAGCACACCTTTGTCGTTTTTACTGAGTGTTAGGTAATTTGGATTCGCTTCGATGTGCGCCTTAATGCGCCCCCGCACCGAGAGCTGCATTTCGGGCGAGTTGGTGGCATTGGAGGTTACCGTGACGCCCTTGTTAAAGTCCCCGCCGTGCAATGCCTTGATGTTGATTTGCTGGGTTATTAATCCCTCCCGACCGGGAAGAATTGTCGAGTCGAACCCGACAACGGTGCAACCTCACCCAGGCCTCACTTGTTTAATGTGAAGAACGGAATCGCCCTTGTTCTTGACTTTAAAAACATGCTTGACAAAATCCATGGAACCTTCATCGATACCGCCTAAATCAAAATTGCTGCTGTCGATGGCGATAAGCGCACCCGCATGTGACAAGGAGATAATCAGAAAGGTCCCGAAGAGAGAAATTGCAGCACGGCGAAAAAGCTTTTTTATTGCACTCATAATCCCTGCTCGCTGTAGAAGTTTTTGGCCCCTCTAAATTCTATAGCATAAAATAATATCTGAAAAAAGGCGGAAATTAAAATATTATGGATCTTTATGACTATTCCCAAAATATTCCCAAAAAACGATTTCTTCCAATTTTTTCCGGTCTTTGGGTCCGTTCGAATCCGCCGGATACCCAAGCGGGGTCATGACGACCGGTTCGATATTGTCGGGCAATTTTAAGATGTTCCTTGCCTCTATTGGATTAAAAGCGGCGATCCAGCAGGTCCCGAGCCCAATTTCCGTTGCCGCGAGCGTAAGGTGGTCCATGGCAATCGCGGCATCTGCCTGGGCATAGGCCTGATTATCCTGGGAGCGTACCCAGCAGGTTTTGCGATCGATGCAAACGGTAATTATTATCGGCGCCTCGCTGAACCATGGTCTCTTGTAAACCGAAGCCATGCGTGTCCGTTGCTCCTGCTCGCGGACAACAACAAAATAACAGGGCTGCTTGTTAGCGGCCGAAGGCGCAATGCGCCCGGCTTGCAGCACTTTAAGCAGAAGCGTATCGTCGATCGGTGTGTTTTTGTATTTTCGGACCGAGTAACGTTTTTCGGCAAGTTCTAAAAACGATTGCATAGGGACGCTCCTTTTTTTAACGGATATTTTAAAAGATACTCTTGTGCAGGCCCCAATGCAAAAAGGTAATTTTATAAAAATGCCCAAAAAAACTAATAAAACCGGTATAAGTGCGGAACGCGACTTTCTTCCAACAAACTGCCGGGAGATGGATGCGCTCGGCTGGGATTGCTGCGATGTTGTTATCGTTACGGGCGACGCCTATATCGACCATCCTGCCTTCGGCGCGGCGCTCGTGGGCCGTTTTTTGGAGTCCCGAGGTCTGCGCGTGGGGATCATCGCCATGCCGGACGTAAAGAACCCGGCCGATTTTACCGCGCTCGGCAGGCCGCGCCTCTTTTTCGGCGTGAGCGCCGGCAACCTGGATTCCCTGGTGTCGCGCTTTACGGCCGCCAAAAAAATCCGCAGCGACGATCCCTACGTTCCCGGCGGCATGCGCACCAATCGGCCGGAGCGCGCGCTGATTGTCTATTGCAACGCGCTGCGCAGCGTTTACAAAGAGGCGCCCATTGTTATCGGCGGGATCGAGGCCAGCCTGCGGCGTATCGCCCATTACGATTACTGGTCGGATACGGTGCGGCGGCCGATCGTGCTGGATTGCAAGGCGGACCTTGCGATCTACGGCATGGCCGAAAAACCGCTGGGAATTCTTGTCGATCGATTGTCCCAGGGTGCAAGTTTACGGCAGCAACTGGATATTCCTCAAACCGTAGTCGCACTTGGAAAGCAAGCGCTTGCCGATTTAGAAAAGTCCAATGCGG
>JAQUMP010000569.1 GCA_028718065.1 Chitinivibrionales bacterium
CGCCTGGTCGAAGCCGAATGTAAAAGGGCCTCTCTTAAGATGCGGTTCATCCCGTTTGATGATCGCATAAAAGAAAACCTGCCAAGCGCAAAAGAATACAAGGAAGATGCGCTGGGCGCCATTATCTGGTGGCATTACAATCACCAGTTAAGCGGGGAAGTTTTGCGCCGGCTCATGCTCCTTGAACGGCCGATCGCGTTGATTGACCAATGGAATTATTACTCAATCTATCGCAAGACCCACCCGTGTGTTCCCCCGCTTCTGCGTTTTTTTTCGCTGGCCTCATCCGGAAATGAAGGCCGGGACGTGGGCAATCTGCTGCTGCAAATGGGACACCGCGCCGTCGCCTATTTTTCGATTTTTCAGTCCCACCCCTGGTCGATCAACCGTTATGCCGGGCTGGCGCAGGCCTTCGCTGCGGCGGGCCTGGCGCGCAATATCAAGGCATATACCTCCGATGATTCCAGCCTTAACATGCATGCCTCCCTGGCCTCGTTTGAATATTTAAACCGGCCGGAATGGAAAAAATTAATCGACGTTGACGGAATAATAAAACGGAAACGTTTAAATCCGTTTCAAGCCGCTTCGTTGTACCAGACGCTGGAATGGATACATCGGGGCGATAAATTGGCGTTTTTTTACAAGCCGCTTTTTGCGCGGGCACTGGCCGACCCGACGGTTACGGCCTGGGTGGCCGCCAACGACGAGTCGGCCTTTGCGGCCATGGATTTTCTGGCCGCGGCCCGCAGGCGCGTTCCCGCCGATATATCGCTGGTGGGTTTTGACGATGATTTTAATTCGCTCTTTCGCAATTTATCAACCTACAATTTTAATCTTCCCGCGCTTTTGCACCAGGCCCTCAAACATTTGCTTCATCCCGTATTCCCGGCCGCAAAGCAGGCGGCGGGGCCGGTCGAGATCAAAGGATACGTCATCCAGCGGGGAAGTTTAAAACGGGCCGGGTAGCTGAATGTATTTTGATGGCCCTTAAAAAAAGGCCGCCATGATTACCGTTTCCAATATCACTAAAACCTACGGCGACGTGACCCTGTATGCCGACGCCGGTTTTGAAATTTATAGAGGCGAAAAGATCGGCCTGGTGGGGCCCAACGGCGCGGGCAAGACCACTTTTTTCCGGATGATCGCCGGGCAGGAGCGGCCCGATTGCGGCGCCATAGCAGTTCAGAATAATGTCCGTATCGCCTATTTTTCCCAGGACGTTGGCGAAATGCGCGGCCGCTCTGCTTTGCAAGAGGTTATAAGCGGCAATGATCGTGTTAGCCAACTTGCCGAGCGCCTGAAATCCTACGAGGATACGCTCTGCAAACCGGATATTTCGCCGGAGGAAATGGAAACGACGCTCGCCAAAATGGGTGATGACCAAAGCGAGTATGAAAAACTGGGTGGGTTTGACCTCGAATCCAATGCGCAGACCATTTTGACCGGCCTGGGCATTGCGCCTTCCGACCACCAAAACCTCCTTGAGGAATTCAGCAGCGGCTGGAAAATGAGAATCGCGCTTGCCAAGGTGCTCATTGTGATGCCGGACCTGATTATGATGGACGAGCCTACCAACTACCTTGACATGGAGACAATCCTCTGGCTGGAAAACTGGCTCAAAAATTTTAAGGGCGCCGTGCTCATGACGACCCATGACCGCGACTTTATGAACAACGTGGTAAAAAAGATCATCGAAGTCGCCAACGAAACCGTAACGACCTATTCGGGAAATTATGATTTTTACGAGCAGGAAAAAGCCCTGCGGCTTAAGCAGAACGAGGCCGCGGTCAACCGGCAGGAGAGCATGTTTAAAAAAGAGGAGGCCTTTATTGCGCGGTTTAAGGCCCGGGCCAGCCATGCCGCGCAGGTGCAGTCGCGCGTGCGCATGCTTGCTAAAATCGAGCGCGTGGACCGGACGGCCGAAAACGACGAAATGGAGATTATGCTGCCGGAAATCCCGCGCGGCGGTAACGACGTCGTGGTCATCCGCGGGCTTTCCAAAACCTGGAAAACTTCGGCCGGCGCGGACAAAAATGTTTTTTCGGGGCTCGATGCCGTGGTGCGGCGCCAAAATAAAATCGCGGTGGTGGGCGTGAATGGCGCCGGAAAATCGACCTTTTTAAAAGTGCTGTGCGGTCTCACCGCACCAAGTTCGGGCGAGGCAATTGTGGGTCCGGGCATTTCCATAGGTTATTTCGGCCAATCCACTCTTGAGGAACTGCCGGAAAACTCAACGGTTTTTGCCGAGGTCGGCCGCCGGCTGCCGGATTTAAAAGACGCCGCCGTCCGCAACCTGCTGGCGGCCTTTTTATTTAAGGGCGACGAAATTTACAAACAGATAAAAATATTGTCCGGGGGCGAAAAAACGCGCCTTATTCTCTCCTGGCTGCTTTCGCTGCCCTACAACTGCCTCGTGCTCGACGAACCGACAAACCATCTTGACATCGGCTCGCGGGAAGTATTGCTGGCGGCGCTGGGCCGCTATACCGGCACGATTCTGCTCGTCAGCCACGACCGCTATTTTTTACGCGAGATCGTGGACCGGGTGTTTGAGGTTGAGCGCGGCCGGATTAAAGTTTACGAAGGAGATTATTGCTATTATCTGGAAACCCGGGGCGCCGGACGGTAAACCTTGTCGCCGTCGCGCGCATCCGACATGCCAAACCTTTTTTTACTATTTCCCTTTTGTTAACTCGTCCGCGATAAGTTCCGCTTGTTTTAGCACGGTTTCCGTTGCCAGCATCTGCATATCCGGCGGATAACCGTATTGGCGCAGAATCCGTTTTACAATAACTTTTAGTTTGGCCTTTACGGATTCTTTTATTGTCCAATCAATCGAGGCGTTTTCTCTAACTTTTTCAAAAAGCACCACCGCCAATTCCCGCA
>JAQUMP010000570.1 GCA_028718065.1 Chitinivibrionales bacterium
ATGTACGGGGCCGGTATTTTTCTGGCGCCCATGATCGGTATCTCCATGATCCGCGAACTGGGGCCGCTCATGACCGCCATTATCCTGGCCGGCCGTACCGGCAGCGCCACCACGGCCGAGATCGCCACCATGGGCGTAGGCGAGGAGTTGGACGCCTTGCAGACCATGGGCATTAATCCGGTGCAATTCGTGGTTGTGCCCAAGGTATGGGCGATCACCCTGACGATGCCGCTCTTAACGATGGTGGCGACCTGCACCGGTATGCTGGGCGGATATTTAGTGGCGATTTTTTATCTGGGGCTTACGCCCAATCTTTTTCTGGGAGAGCTCATTAAGAGCATTAAAACCGCCGACATTCTCATTTGTCTGGTTAAATCCGTCGCCTTTGCCTGGCTGATTATCGGCATCGGCGCGTTTTACGGGTTCAGGGTCCGGGGCGGCGCTGAAGCGGTGGGGCGCGAAACTACCGCGAGCGTGGTGACCTGCATTTTTGTAATTATTATCGCCGACGCGGCATTTTCTTTTATTTTTTAGGGTGTCTTTTTGTGCCGGGTCACGATATAAAGCGAGGCGACAACTGCGAAGAGGCAAACTATTGGTAAACGCTGCTTAATACGGATAACGGCGTCACTCCATGGCAAGTGCGCCGCGCGGAAATAGAGCGGAACGATTTCGAGGCCGTAAAAGAGAGCGAGCATGAGAACGAAAAGAAATAAAAATTGAAGAATCCGGGTCTTTTTTATTATACCCACAAATTTAGACTCGGTTTTATTTATCTGCTGATTTTCCATAGGCATAAAATATATAACTAACCCGGCAAAGCCGGAAAAAAGATAGTATGGAAGGGGTTCTCGCCGCCGCGTAGCGCTTTGGCGTAGCGGGGAGCCACCCGCCAAGGCGACCCTTGGAAGTACCCGAAGGGGTAAAAATACTTATTATAGTTAACATATTTACATTACGGGAAATGCATAATCTTTTAGCTATAACAAGTATTTTCCTTACCGGATTTAAAGGGCGGCGAGCCCTTTCCAAAAAACATTATTACCAAAATATAACCTATGAACCCCCAATTAATCCGTCTCATGTCCGCTGATTTTGCCGATTTTTGCCGCGACGAATCCCGCAGTCTTGGCCATGCCGATTCGATTTCGTTTCCCAAGGACCTTGATGAAGTAATAAAAATGATAAAGTCTATTCCAGCGGATATGCCTGTTACGGTCCAAGGCGCGCGCACCGGCATTGCCGCCGGGGCGGTCCCGCGCGGCGGCCATATCTGCAATGTAAGCGACATGAAGAAGATTACCGCCTTGCGCTATGAAGAAAAAACCGGCCGCTTTTTTGTTACCGTGCAGCCCGGCGTTCTGCTCGAAACCTTGAACGCTTGCCTGTCTTGCAATATGTTTGAAATGCAAGAGTGGGACGAACCATCCAAAGCGGCACTGGCCCAACTGCAGCGCAAGGGCCGGCACTATTTTCCGCCCGACCCAACCGAAACCACGGCAAGCCTGGGCGGCATGGCGGCCTGCAATGCCTCGGGTGCGCATTCGTTTTTTTATGGCGCCACGCGCAATTTTATCGAACGTTTGCAGGTCGTACTGAGCACGGGCGAGACGCTGGAACTTGACCGCGGGCAAAACAAAGCCCTCGGCCGGACGCTTTCTCTTAAAACCCAAGAGGGCCGTAAACTCACCATTACCCTGCCGGCTTACACAATTCCTATTGTCAAGAATGCCGCCGGATTGTATGCGGCGGACGGCATGGATGCGGTCGATTTGTTTATCGGCAGCGAAGGAATTCTGGGAATTGTAACGGCCATTACGCTGCGTCTTATTTTGGCGCCGCCGGTGCGTTGGGGATTAACCGTATTTCTGCCGGACGAAGCGCGTGCGGTAAATCTGGTGCGCCTGCTGCGCGGCGAAAAGATTTCTGGGTTCCCCGAACTAAACCCGGAAAAACCCGCTGCCCTGGAATTTTTTAATCTTGACGCGCTTGAACTTTTGCGCACCATGAAAAATTTGCACAGCGCCTTTGCCTGGTTGCCGGAACTTCCGCAAAACTTTAACACGGCAATTTATGTAGAGTATCATGGTCCAAACGAAAACGCCGTGTGCGCGCAGGTGGAAAAGGCCTCCGAACTTTTAGAGGCCTGCGGCGGCAATGAAGGTTCAACCTGGAGCGCAACCACCACCGGCGAAATCGAACACCTGCGCAAATTCCGGCATGCCGTGCCCGAAGCCGTCAACATGCGCATTGACGATTTGCGCAAAAGCAACGCTGCGCTCACCAAGCTTGGCACCGATATGGCGGTTCCGGACAATGCCCTTTCGCAAGTATTGGAAATGTACAACGCCGACTGCGCGGCCACGCAGCTTGAGACTGTAATCTTCGGCCATATCGGCGACAATCATCTGCACGTGAATATCCTGCCTGCCTCGCAAGAACAGTATGATACCGGCAAACGGCATTACGCCCGCTGGGCGCAAAAAGTAATCGCCCTTGGCGGAACCATTTCCGCCGAGCATGGCGTGGGCAGATTAAAAAAAGCGCTGCTTTTGGAAATGTACGGTAAGGTGGGGATTGAGCAAATGAAGGCGGTTAAAAAAGTTTTGGATCCTGCGATGCGGCTTAATCCGGGGGTAATGGTGGCGTGAAGCGGTGCGTCGCTAAAACGGACATTATTTACATGTTAATCATACCACCCGCCTTATAGCTTTTCATATTTCGACTGCAATGTGCCGACTACACTTAAAACCGCATATAAATTGGGCGCTATTTGAGCCAGATTGCAAATATCGCCTGAAATTCTTATTGTGTCAAGCACCTGGCCGGTTTGAATAATCAATAATTCTCCGCTAGCGCCGTCAAAG
>JAQUMP010000571.1 GCA_028718065.1 Chitinivibrionales bacterium
CCAACGACCTGGTGCAATATCTTTTCGCCGCCAGCCGTGAAGATGCCGCCTTTAATGCGTATCGCGAACAATCCCTGCCGGTCCTGCTCAAGTTCGTCCGGCAGATTGCGGCGGCCGCGCGGGTCGAAAGAAAAGAGGTCGTGGTGTGCGGTGAAATCGCCGCGGACCCGGCCACGGCGGGCTATCTTGCGGGCGTCGGTATTCGCATTTTGTCGCTGCAACCGAACCATATCGGGCAATTACGGCGCTATTTCGGCGCGATTTCCTGCCGCGAGATGAAGACGGCGGCGGCGAATATTATTGGGTAGCAAAACGGTCTTTTAGATTGGTTGCATTGGCGGGTTCGATGTGCACCATCACTTGCGCATTTGTAAACTTCTCTTTCAGTTCCGCGGCCACGGCATGGTCCAGTTGATGGGAGCGCTTCACCGACATTTCCGGGTCTACCACGATATGGAATTCTATAAAGCGCGCGGCGCCGCTGCGGCGCGTGCGCAGGTTATGAAACCCCAGGATGCGCGGATAGCGCGCGCGCAGGACCCCCACGATCGCTTCCTCCTCCTTTTTAGGCAGGCTCACGTCTAAAAGGTCGCGCAGCGATTCCGCCGCCAGGTTCCACGCGGCCTTTACAATTAAGCCGGCGACCGCGATCGCGGCCACCGGGTCGATCCAGGCCACGTTTACGGCAGGGAACCATTGCGCGGCAAGCCACAGCGCCCCCAGCGCCAGCATGACCCCGGCCGAGGTGTTCACGTCGGTGAGACAGTGCCAGGCGTCGGCCTTGAGCGCCACGGAACCGTCCTTGCGGGCCACGCGCAACAGCGCCAGGCCCATGACAAGATTGACAATTGCGGAAACGAGCATGACGGCCACGCCGACGGCAAGGGATTGCAGCGGCCGGGGGTGCAGCAGTTTTTCCAGGCCCTGGTAAACGATCCAGGCCGCCGCCAGGAAAACAAGCAGGGCCTGGATAAAACCGGAAACGCTTTCAAATTTGCCGTGACCGTAGGGGTGGTCGCGGTCCGCCGGAAGCCCGGCCTGCTGCACGCCCACCACGGCGACCATGGCGGCAAGGACATCAATGGCCGAATGCGCCGCTTCGGACAGCACCGAAATCGAACCCATGGCAAAACCGATGACGATCTTGAGCAGCACCAGCGCAAGGTTGGAGAAAACCGAAAGAACGGCAACCAGATATTTAAGCTTGTCGGCCTGCATGCTTTGTAATGAATTCTTCCATTAAATCAAGGAGCGACCTGCCCGTTGCCCTGGCGACGCTCACGAGCGAATCGTACTCCGGCTTTGTAAATGAATGCCCTTTATAGGAGCACTTTTTTTCTTGAATGGCAATCCCCGCCAGAACGCCGTGCGCCGCCTGGCGCTGCGCCAGCGTGCGGTTTACGAGGTGCTGCCGCACCCCCAGCGTGCGCGTGGCCAGCATGATCGTGTCTATCAGCGCCCCTTTTTGCTCCTCGCGGCAGAGCACCGAAAGTCGGTATCCGGGCCGCCCCTTTTTCATAAAGAGCGGCAGGTAGCTTGCGTCAAGCGCGCCCTGGTCCAGCAGCAATTGCGCGGCATACCCCATGATCTCGCCGCTGATATGGTCCAGGTCGCTTTCCAAAACCCAAACGGCATCATGCAGCTCTTGTGAGGGGCGTTGCCCCAGAAAAATACGCAACAGATTGGGCTTTTCCTTAAAAACCCTGGTGCCGCAACCGTACCCTTCTTTACTTATGGTTAAGGCCGGCATGCGCGTTTCCTGCTTGCCGAGGGTGGTCAAAACGGCCGCGCCCGTCGGCGTAATAAGCTCCGTGGGAATTTCGCATGTTTCCACCATAAAACCCCGGGTTAAGCGGGCCGTGGCCGGCACGGGCACCGGCATCACGCCGTGCTCGGTGGTAATCGTGCCGTGGCCGTCCAGCAGCGTCGAAAAAAGCACTTCGTCAACCTGTAAATAATCGCAGCAGATGCAAAAACCGACAATATCGATGATGGTATCCAGCGCGCCGATTTCGTGAAAGTGCACGTTTGCAAGCGGTATATTGTGCACCTCGGCTTCCGCCTGGCCCAGGCGCCGCAGCACCCGGGCGCTGCGCTCCTGGATGCCGGCCCCCAGCCCGCTGCGGTCGAGGAGCTCCAGCAGGTCGTCCAGGCGCCGGTGGGAATGTTGCTGCGGCAAGCCGAAGCGCATTTGCAAACAGGCGATGCCGCTGCGCATCTGGCGCTCGGCGTCCACGGTAAACGGATCGATCGGCAGGCGCATCAGCTCTTCCCGCAGGTGCGTCAGGGGAACGCCGCAATCGACAAGAGCGGCCAGCAGCATATCGCCGCTGACGCCGCAACTGATATCAACATAAAGCGTGTTCATAAAAAATTATCCGATCTCGCACAATTGCAAAAGCGAGGTGAGCGTATAGGTCGGCGTAACGGTCATGGTATCGGCATCGACATGCTCGTGGCAGATGAGGGCCGAGTCGATCCCGGCGCCGCGCGCGCATTCAAGATCAAAGTCCGAATCGCCGACTAAAAGCGCCTCCTGCGGAAGCGCCCCCAAAAGTTCAAGCGCCTTGAGGGCCGGTTCCGGATGAGGTTTATGATAGTTCGTATCTTCGGGCGTCACGAAATAATCAAAAAATCCGTCGAGGTCGCAGGCCTGCAAATATAAATTAAGCGTTTGTTTGCGCCGCGAGGTGACCACCGCGAGCCGTTTGCTTCTCTGTTTAAGGCCGCGCAGCGTTTCCGTAACATCCGGCAGCGCGCGCAGATAATCTTTGTAAATGGTAAGCTGATATCCCATATGCGCCCCGGCAATCTCGTTAAACCGTTCGGTGGTGAGCGGACCAAGGTACGATTCGAGTTGTTTGCG
>JAQUMP010000572.1 GCA_028718065.1 Chitinivibrionales bacterium
GACTTGCTTAACTTTATCTGAATTTTTCCTTGCCTGTATCAAATTTTCCCATGATTTAATCGCCTCCTCGGCTTTGCGAATGCCCTGCTTTGCCCGCTCAAGGCGGGCCGGTTCCTTGGTGCCGAGAATGACTTCTTCAAAAAGGTCGCGGGCGGTTGCATAACGGTTGCCCTGCAAAAGACGCTCGGCCGTGTCAAAAAGATCTTCCTTGCGCGGCGCGCCCAGCATATAGACCTTTACTTGAGAGTACCAGGTGTCCGCTTTCCAGCCAAAGAGCGCGACTTCATCCGGGGAACGTGAGATCCAAGCCGTCATCTCATGCTGCCCCAAGCCCTCGTCGATAACATCAAAAATTTGCTTGTCATCAACGACCATTTTCAACCTGTTCCCGATTTTCTCAAACGCCGCATGATAGACATGGGACCTTTCCAAAGGGGAATGTTTTTTCTCGGCAAGAACGGTATCGTCGGTGGCGAGGATCCCGCTGGCTAAATTGGTCCAACCGCCGTACTTGAAATGGTATCCGCCGATGACCGCCGAGACATCATTGAGGTAGTCGCCCTCCTGGCGGCATTCGAAGGTAACGCGGATGTCGCCCCAGAAGGGCCTTTTAATAATGGCCAGCATCGGCGCGCCGCCTGCCGTATGGAGCTGACCGTCCTTTACCTCCCAAAGGTCTGCACCCTCAATCCGCCAACGATCCGCCACGGCCGCAGGGTCGGAAAAATCCTCTTGAAATACTAATTGCCACTCCCGTTGACCGGCCTCGCGTTCATGGTCCCGGTCCCGTATTAAATCATCGACCTTCCGGCCCAGGGCCGAATCCAGAAAATCCGCCTGCGCCAGAAGATCACGCGCAAGATCAAGATCGCCCTTTTTCACGGCATACTTTGCATACGTCAATTGCGCGATCTTGAGGCCCTGCCGGGCGAACTGATTGCCATCCCAGAGTTTGAGGGCTTGCCTGAAGAGGAAAACGCAGCCGTTGAAGGTGGTGTAATCTTCTTTAACCCTCGCATCGTCGAATTCCTTTTCGGCCTGATTTGCAAGTAAGAGACTTTCCGAATGGACCTGATACAAGCGCAGGGCGCCCTGAAACTCCTTTACGTCCGCGTAGCGCTCCGCCGGTTCGGTTGCCATGGCCTTAAGGGCGATGTTGAGCAACTCGCCGATTTTGCCGGTTTCTTGAAGGCGGTTGGCCGCCGCATTAACGACGCATTCCAGGAACGATTTGCCCGTATGCGGCGGTTGTCCGGTCACGATCTTGTAAAGTATCCCGCCCAGCAGATATATGTCGCTTGCAAAGCCTATTTTCTCGTATTCCCCTGCGGCCATCTCCGGCGGCATGTAGGCCGGCGTGCCGGCAACCGGCGAATCCGCATTCAGACGCCCCGCCTTGCTTTTTTCTCCGACTCCCACGGCAAGCCCCCAATCCACTACCAGCACCTCACCGTAATCGCCAAGCATCACGTTATCGGGTTTCAGGTCGCGGTGGATAATTCCCCGGGAGTGGGCAAAGGCCACCGCATCGGCGACGCGCATTAAAATATCAAGATTTTCATTAAGTCCTTTTTCCGTTATCACATCGCACCAGGCCCTGCCTTCCACTAATTTCATGGCATAGAACAGTTCTCCATTTTCGCTGACGCCCAGATCATAGAGCGGCACGATATTGGGATGGGCAAGGTCGGCAGTCGTGACCGCTTCCGCTAAAAATTCCGATTTTCGGCGCGCATTGTGGGCCTGCCCCGACTTCATCATCTTGACAGCCACGATGCGGTCGCACGAGGTTTGCAGCGACTCAAACACCAGGCCCATGCCGCCTTCATCTAATTGCCTGAGCAATATGAAGTCGCTGGGTGTTGCCGCCGACCCGTCGCTGCCGGCCATGCTGCGCGTCTTGAGAAACAAAGGCGAAAGCGCCCCGGAGCCACGGTCGGCGGGCCTGATGGTCATACCGGGCGACTGGTCGGCGGACAAAGAGGCGGACCAGAGTGTTGCAATAACCTGCGCGTTAACATCGCGGATGGCGGGTATGACGGTCTTTAGCGGCAAATTTTTGTCGGAACCTAATCCGCCGCCGGTACTTATTTTATTATTAATCGACATGACCTATCCCGGCCGATTCGGTTGTTGCTTATAATCGCCACAACCAATTTTACCATAGGAATTTTAGAACTGCAATGTCCGCCAAAATGCCGATAAAATCACCGCTTGTTCTTTTAATCCTGGTCGCATTTTTTTGCCTGCAACCCTCTGCCGCGACGCTGCCGAAATGCTTTGCGCGTATCCAAAACCCCGATTCCGTTTGTCTGGTGTGGGTGGTTTTTAATGACAAACCCATTCCGTCCTTGGGCCTGCCGGTTTCGCCGCACGCGCTGGCGCGCCGCGCAAAGGCACGTTTTAAAGATAACAACTTTTCAGACGCTCCCGTTGCAAATTCGTATATCAACACGGTCGCGCGCCACGGGGCCCGCTGCCGCAATATTTTTAACTGGGCCAACGCGGCCAGTTTTTCGGCGGCCGCAAAAAACCTTAAAGCCATTGCCGCCCTGCCGCAAGTCAAGGCGATCCTGCCCGTGCGGTCGTTTACACAACCGCACCAAAGCGCTCCCGCGCTCCGACCTTTACAAAAGGAATCAGCCGCAGCCGACCCGTATTACGGCGTCGGTTTTACCCAGCTTAATCAAATTAATGTGCCGCTGGCGCACCATTTTATCGCCACGACCCTGAGTAGGGCGCCCGGCCGGCAGGACAGCGCCATTATTATCGGAGTATTGGACGGCGGCTTCTGGCTCACGCACCGCTGTTTTGATTTTATGCATGCGGCGCACGCCATTCTGGCCGACAGCGATTTC
>JAQUMP010000573.1 GCA_028718065.1 Chitinivibrionales bacterium
TTATGTCTGCAAAACAATTAGCGTTTGACGTATCGGCGCGCGAAAAGCTCCTGCACGGCGTGGATATCCTCGCCAATGCAGTCAAAGTAACCCTGGGCCCGCGCGGCCGCAATGTAGTCCTTGACAAAAGCTTCGGTTCCCCGACCGTCACCAAAGACGGCGTGACCGTTGCCAAGGAAATCGAGCTCGAAGACAAATTCGAGAACATGGGCGCGCAGATGGTGCGCGAAGTCGCCTCCAAAACATCCGACGTTGCCGGTGACGGCACCACCACGGCTACCGTGCTGGCGCAGATCATCGCCCGGCTCGGTGTTAAGAATGTTACCGCCGGCGCCAATGCCATGGCGCTCAAGCGCGGTATCGACAAAGCCGTAAAAGCCATTGTCGAGCAGCTCAAAAAAGAGAGCAAGCCCATTGCCGGCAAAAAAGAAATTGCGCAGGTCGGTTCGATCTCCGCTAACAACGACACTGAAATCGGCGATCTTATTGCCGACGCCATGGAAAAAGTGGGCAAAGACGGCGTTATTACAATAGAAGAAGCCAAGAGCATCGACACCAACCTGGAAGTCGTGGAAGGCATGCAGTTTGACCGCGGTTATATTTCGCCCTATTTCGTCACGAATGCTGACACCATGGAATGCCTGATGGACGATCCTCTTATTCTTATCTACGACAAAAAAATCGCCGCCATGAAAGACCTGCTGCCGCTGCTCGAAAAAGTCGCGCAGATGGGCAAACAGTTCCTTATCATCGCCGAAGAAGTCGAAGGCGAAGCGCTGGCGACCCTGGTCGTTAACAAGCTGCGCGGCACGCTCAAAGTATCGGCCGTAAAGGCGCCCGGTTTCGGCGACCGCCGCAAGGCCATGCTCGAAGACATCGCCACGCTTACCGGCGGTATCGTGATCTCCGAAGAGGCCGGCTTTAAGCTCGAAAACACCACGGTGGATTCGCTCGGCCGCGCCAAACGCGTGTCGATTGACAAAGAAAACACCACGATCATCGAAGGCGGCGGCAAGTCCGCGGACATTAAAGGCCGCGTGGCGCAGATCCGCAAGCAGATCGACGAGACCACTTCCGATTATGACAAGGAAAAGCTCCAGGAACGTCTGGCCAAGCTGGCCGGCGGCGTTGCCGTTATCAATATCGGCGCCGCGACCGAAACCGAAATGAAAGAGAAGAAGGCCCGCGTCGAAGACGCCATGCACGCCACGCGCGCTGCCGTGGAAGAGGGAATCGTCGCCGGCGGCGGTGTTGCGCTTCTGCGCGCCGCATCCGCGCTCGACAACCTTAAACTCGAAGGCGACGAGGCCATCGGCGCGGATATTATCCGTCGCGCCATCGAAGAACCCTTGCGCATGATCGTTGCCAATGCCGGCATGGAAGCCTCGGTTGTCTGCAACGAAGTCAAGAACCACAAGGGCGCTTACGGTTACAACGCCTATAACGGCAAGTACGAAGATCTTATTCAGGCCGGTGTCATCGACCCGACCAAGGTCACGCGTACGGCGCTTGAGAATGCGTCCAGCATCGCCGGTCTTATCCTGACCACCGAATGCATTATCACCGAAAAACCCAAAGACGAAAAAGAACCCGTCGGCGGCGGTCACGGCGGTATGGGTGGCGGCATGGGTGGTATGGGTGGCATGGGCGGTATGGACGGCATGATGTAGCAGGCAAACGCCTGCTTTATTAGCGGGTGTATTTGTGCCGTTAAGAATTGCCGGTTTACAATATATAGGTTTTGTTTGTTGCCGGCAGTTCTAAAGGTAGACAGCATGCCGGGGAGAATTATTCATCCCCGGCATGTTTATTTACTAAGCAGTTCATAAGTAATGTTTTAATTTCCTCGCTGCTCGGTTCGACATCGCTCACCGAGCGCTTCGGTTTTAATCTTTTAACTATAATAAGCATTTTCATTACGGGGTTTTAGGGGCAGAGCCCCTACCAAATTTTTTAAAATAATTAATTAAAGTGACCACCGAACATTTAGAACAGCGCCAGCACTCCGTTTTAGAGGCGATCGTGCGGAACTATATCCTAAACGCGTCGCCTGCGGGCTCGCGTTTTGTCTCGCGCAAGACCGACCTCGACCTTTCGCCGGCTTCCATCCGCAACGTTATGAGCGACCTGGAGGAGTTGGGGTTTATCGCCCAGCCGCACACCTCGGCGGGCCGGGTGCCTACGGACAAAGGCTATCGTTACTACGTTGATTACCTCATGAAGCTCATCGAACTTTCCGACGATGTCAAGCAGCAGATCCGCTGCGAGCTCGGCAATGCGCAGCCGGGCGACCTGCGCATGGTCATGGAAGTCGCCACGCGGGCGCTCTCCAAGGCCACGCACCAACTGGGCATTATCCTGGCGCCCAAACTGGGCAACGCCATTTTCCGCCACCTCCACATTGTTAAGATGGCCGCGCAGCGCTACCTGCTGGCGCTGACGATAGATTCCGGTTTTGTAAAGGCCATGGTGCTGGAGCTTACCACGGAAATCCCCGACAATCGCCTGGAGAGCGCCTGTCACGTTATCAACGAGCGTTTTTACGGCAAAAGCCTGGGCGAAATGTGCGCGATCGATGCCGAAGGTTTTTCCGATCTGGAAACCTTCAACCTGGGCATTATCCGGCTCTTTGTGCCTTCTATAAAAAAAATGATCGAGGAGCGCGCCACCGAAGAAATTTACACCGAAGGTACCACCAACATCGTCTTGCAGCCCGAATTTTTTAACAAGGATCAGGTCGGCGCCATAATTGAACTGTTGGAAGAAAAAAAATTGCTCATGCACCTTTTTGAAATGCGCCAGGAGGACGGTGGAAACGTGGTCATCTCCATCGGTGGTGAAAACGAAGAGGGGCGG
>JAQUMP010000574.1 GCA_028718065.1 Chitinivibrionales bacterium
CCCACGATCCACGGCACGGCCATGAATCCCGATATTTTCTTTGCGGCACGCGAAACCGTCAACAAGTATTACAACGCCTGCCCCGCGATCGTCCAACGCGCCATGGATAAGTCCAGTAAGCTTACCGGACGCCAATACCATTTGTTTGACTATGTGGGCGCTCCGGATGCAACCAAAGTCATCGTGATTATGGGCTCCGGCGCCGACACGGTGCATGAGACCGTGGATTTTTTAAACAACAAGGGCGAAAAACTCGGCGTGCTCAAGGTCCGGCTCTATCGCCCGTTCGACGGTGATGCATTTGTAAACGCGCTGCCGAAATCGGTTCAAAAGATCGCGGTGCTCGACCGCACCAAGGAACCGGGCGCCATGGGCGAACCATTATACCAGGACGTGCGTACGGCCATCGCCGAAGCGCAACAGAACAAAACCGCCCCCTTCAGCGCCGCGCTCGTTATTACCGGCGGTCGCTATGGCCTGGGCTCGGCCGAATTTACCCCGAACATGGTCAAGGCCGTGTTCGACGAGCTTTCCAAAGCGGCGCCTAAAAAGGGTTTTACCATCGGCATCAACGACGACGTTGCCGGGACCTCTCTCTCCTACGACAAGGCGTTTTCCATCGAACAGGCCGACGTGTACCGCGCGCTGTTTTACGGGCTCGGGTCCGACGGCACGGTGGGCGCCAATCACAACAGCATTCGTATTATCGCCACCAAGACCCCTAATTTCGCCCAGGGATATTTTTTCTACGATTCCAAAAAGGCCGGAACGGTCACGGTGTCGCACTTGCGTTTTGGGAAAAATCCCATCCGGCGTCCGTATCTTATTACCACCGCCAATTTCTTGGCCTGTCACAACTTTTCGTTCCTGGAAAAGCTTGACATGCTCTCTAACCTCGAAAACGGCGGCACCTTTTTGCTCACCAGCGAATACGATAAAGCCGCGGTGTGGGGCAAATTGCCGGGACGGGTGCAAAAACAAATCATCGATAAAAAGTTGCAGTTTTATGTTATCAACGCTAATAAAATAGCGGCCGATCTGGGACTTGGCGCGCGCATAAATGTAATCATGCAGACCGCGTTTTTTAAGATTTCGCAGGTCATCGACGACGCCATTTCCATTACCGCCATCAAAGACGCCACGCGTAAAAGCTACGGCAAAAAGGGCGAAGCGGTTGTCAATATGAACATTTCGGCCATCGACAAAGCCGTGGAATGCATCGAAAAAGTCGAGGTGCCAGCCGGTGTAACCAACCCGATCCAGGAAATAAAGGCCGTGCCGGATTTTGCCCCGGAATTTGTCCGGAATGTTACCGCAAAGATTTTAAAGCAGGAAGGGCAAAGCCTTGCGGTTTCGCAGATTCCCGACGACGGCGGCTGGATGACCGGCACCTCGCAGTACGAAAAACGCAATATCGCCGTGCAAATTCCGGTATGGAATTCCGCCACCTGCATTCAGTGCGGGCGCTGTTCCATTCTCTGCCCGCATGCCGTTATCCGGCCCAAGGCCTACGATGCCAAGAATCTCGAAGGGGCTCCTGCGGCTTTTAAATCCACCGATGCCAAAGGCAAGGAGTTGGCCGGGCTCAAATATACCCTGCAAGTTTCGCCCGAAGACTGCACGGGATGCGGTTGTTGCGTGGCCAACTGCCCGGCCAAGGAAAAAGGCGCCATCGTCATGCAGCCGCAAACGCCGCGGCGCGAGCAGGAAGCCAAAAACTGGGCCTTCTTTTTGAATTTGCCGGAAACCGATCCGGCGCGCATCGATATCGCCACGCTCAAGGGCAGCCAGTTTATAAAGCCGCTCTTTGAGTTCAGCGGCGCCTGCGCCGGGTGCGGTGAAACCGCGTATGTCAAGCTGCTCTCGCAGCTTTTCGGCGACCGCGCCTGCATCGCCAATGCCACGGGCTGCTCCTCGATTTACGGCGGCAACATGCCCACCACGCCCTACTGCAAACGGGCCGACGGCAGGGGACCGACCTGGAGCAATTCCCTGTTCGAAGACAACGCCGAAATGGCCTTCGGCATGCGATTGACAATGGATAAATTCAATGAGTATGCGCGCGAACTGGCGACCACGATGGTGCAGACCGAAGCGGAGTGTTTGGATGATGCATCTAAAAAGCTTTTCGGCGAGATTCTGGCCGCCGAGCAGGCGACCCAGGCCCAGATCGAAGAGCAGCGCGCGCGCGTGGCCCAGGCCAAAGCGGTTCTGGAAAAGTTTGATGGCGAAACCGGACGGCAGCTTCTTTCGGTGATCGACTATTTAGTCAAGAAGTCGGTCTGGGCCGTAGGCGGCGACGGCTGGGCCTACGATATCGGCTACGGCGGCGTGGACCATGTCCTGGCGGCCGGCAAAAACGTTAATATTTTAGTGCTTGACACGGAGGTATATTCCAATACCGGCGGGCAGGCCTCCAAATCAACGCCCATGGGGGCGGTCGCCAAATTCGCCGCCGGCGGAAAAGGGCTCGGCAAAAAAGACATGGGCTTAATCGCCATGAGCTACGGTTATATTTACGTGGCCAAAATCGCCATGGGGGCCAACCCGATGCAGGCGATCAAGGCTTTTATCGAGGCCGAAAGTTACAACGGCCCGTCGCTGATCCTGGCTTATAGCCACTGCATTAATCAGGGCATCGATATGACAAAAGGGTATAACGAGCAGAAGATGGCGGTTGATTGCGGCCACTGGCCGCTCTATCGGTTTAACCCCGATCTTGCTTTACAGGGCAAGAACCCGCTGCAGCTCGATAGCAAAGACCCCACCCTGCCTTTGGCGGATTATGTTTATAACGAAAACCGCTACCTGCAGCTCAAGCGCTCCAAGCCGGAAGTTTCGGAAAAGCTCAT
>JAQUMP010000575.1 GCA_028718065.1 Chitinivibrionales bacterium
CTTTCGCGCAGGTCCTTTTCGGTTTTTTTGCGCCGCGCGATGTCCTTCTGGAGCTCTTTGTTCATTGCGTCAAGCTCCGCGGTGCGGGCGTGCACGTCGTCTTCCAGGCGCAGGTTGGCAAGGCGCAACACCTCTTCGGCTTTTATCTGCGCAATTTTGGTGGAAACGATATTGACCATTTCCGAAAGAATAGTTTCTTCGTTTTCGTTCCAGGCACGGCCGGGGTCGGCATCGGAAAACGTGAAAAAACCGAAGGGCTTTTCGGTGGGGCCGTTGACCATAACGAGCATGGAGGCGCTGCCAAAGCGGGCCATCACATTCCGTAATTCCGCGGAAGCGCCCGATTCGCCCGAATCTATGCGGGGCTTTGCGAGGCGTTTTCCGATATAGGAACCAAATATCGCCAAAGGAAGCTCCAGCCCCACCGTTTTTTCCAGGGCTTCCCGACGCCATTGGACATCAAGCGAGGCCATATTCCGCGTCCAATGGATCCGGAAATAACTTGCGCGCGCTACGGCAAGGGCGGGCCCGACGATATCGAGCAATTTTTGGATCAGGTCATTTTCGGAATCGTACCCGGCCGTCGCGCTTTTCCAGATATCGGCGCGCAAAAGAATAAATCGTTTCTGTTCGTCAACTAATTTCCGCGCCTCGATCAGTTCGTCCACAAGAAGGTCCAGCCCGCAAAAGATTTCTGCAAACTCGTCGTCCTGGATCGTTTGCGGATCGGTCCGGTGGGAATAATCTCCAAAGGCGATGTAGGCGAGGGCCTTGGTGATTTCCTCGATGCGTTCCAGCACCTTTTTTTTATACCGGTTTAATGCGGATTCGTCGGGCATAGTTTACAACCGAAATATTTATTCAAGCAGCCAGGCAAGCGCCTCGGCCTCCGTTTTAAAACAATTCATTTTGTCATTGCCGGAGATAATATTAAAAAATTTCAAAAAAGTTCTGACCATCGGCGATCCGCCGAAAAGGGCCAGGCGTTTTAGGTTGGGCCGCTTGGTTTCATTAAAAAGCCGTTTACGGGTGCGGGAATTGGATTTGCCGAGCCTGCTCCCATCTACCAGAACGCGAACTTTCTCCGGGTTTTTCAGGCGATTGACACAAGCTTCGGTCTGAACAAAAAGCAGTCGGGCATCTTCTTCATTCAGGCGGCCGGTTATAACTTGCCTGATGATCTGAAGTTCTTCATCAAGCCGGACTTGCATGGTTACCGGTGTTTTATCATCCATTAAACAGTTCCTTTTTTCAGGCGTATCCGATAAATAATATAATTGATACTTCCGCCGATTGCCTCCCGCGCTGGGCCTTAAAGATTATTCACAATGATTCTATTGCATATTCCGGTATTGAATATTAAGATAACATTATACCACCAGGAAAGGTGTTTGCACAGGTAAAGAATTATCTGCCGATGTCGATAATTATATAAGGAAACCTTCTCTTGTTTTTCGGGGAGTTGCGGTAATGGAACTTGCGACCATTTTGGGAATCATTCTCGGTTTTGGCGGGCTGGCAACCGGTTTTGCCATTGAAAAAGGCAATTTCGCCGCGCTGCTCGGGATCAGCCCCATGTTTATTGTATTCGGCGGAACGCTTGGGGCGGTCATGACGCAATATACGCTTAAGGACATCTTGCATCTCCCCGCTTTCTTAAAGGAAGCGATCCTAAAACCAAAAGGTGGCAGCAGCGAGCTTAAAAACCTGATCGAGGTCATTGTCGCTCTGGCGGAAAAGGCGCGGCGCGAAGGGATTTTAAGTCTGGAAATGGACATTACCGGCCAACTTTCCGATGCCAAGTACGATCCCATGCTTAAAAAGGGCGTGCGCTTAATGGTGGACGGCACCGAACCCGAGCTTATTAAAGATATGATGGAAAACGAAATTTACATTTACGAACATCAGAAAAAGACCGCGGTCGGCGTGTTTGAAGCGGCAGGCGGTTTTTCCCCGACTATGGGAATCATCGGAACGGTCATGGGGCTTATTCAGGTGCTCGGCAATATGTCCAACCCCGACGACCTGGCCAAATCGGTGGCCCTCGCTTTTATCGCCACGCTGTACGGCGTCTCGTTTGCAAACCTTGTGTATTTGCCGCTGGCCGGAAAATTAAAGGGCAAAATGCAAAAGGAAATCCTGCAAAAAGAGCTTCTGCAGGCCGCGATCCTTTCGATCCAATCGGGCGAAAACCCGCGCATTCTTCGCGAAAAGCTCGAAGTCTTTATTCACGAATAAGAATCGGTAACGGCCGTCATGGGAAAAAAGAAAGCGCACGAAGAGGGCCACACTAACTCCGAACGCTGGCTGCTTACCTACGCGGACATGATTACGCTGCTGCTGGTGTTTTTCATCATTTTGTACACCTTGAGCCAGGTAAACCGCGTTAAGTTCGATCAGATGGTGCCTTTTTTTAATAAAACTTTCGGCGGCGCCTATTCGGTCATTAATTCCGGACATGCGGGAATATTACCGCAGAACCGCTACGCTAATCCCAAAAACACCAAACTTAAAAAAGCCTATGTGCAAACGGTTTCTAAATTTCAGAGCGAAATCGCCTCCAAAAAAATCCGGGCGTCCGTCGATGAACGCGGCGTGGTGATAAGCCTGGCGTCGGATTTTTATTTTCCGTCGGGTTCGCCGGACCTCACGAACCAGGCGCACGATGTGCTGCAAAAGATATTCGCCATGCTCGACACCATGACCAATAACATCCGCATCGAAGGCCACACCGACAATGTTCCCATAACGCCGGGCAGCGAGCTCGCCCAGCGCTATCCCACCAACTGGGAGCTTTCGGCCCAGCGCGCCATTAAC
>JAQUMP010000576.1 GCA_028718065.1 Chitinivibrionales bacterium
CCGGAAGTAAAACAGGTCGAAAATGTCGCTTAAAAAAAGGTAGTATGACAACCTCAGGTCCAGCAGCGGCGCCGGCGGTTGCGCGGCAAAACGATGAGTCCCTGTGGCGAAGCGCATGGACGAAAGCCACTTTTTTACTGTTTTGCTGGCTAAGTTATTTTATCTTGGCCGCGCTCTGCGGCACGGCATACTATTTCGTGCGTCCGCGACTTTTGCAATTACACCCTGCATTCGATTGGGCGGTTCTGGGAATGATCGGCGCCACGCTTTTCCTGGTAGGCGCCGGTCTTTTATTAATTACGGCCACCTCTCTTACGGGTTACGATCTGCTCTATCCCCACCAAAAACGGTCCGTCACCGTTACCTTTTTATTTCCCATCGCCGCCACCTTGAGCCAGTTGCTCGGCGTCAGCCGCAGCAGGTTGCGCACCTCGTTTGTAAAAGTCAATAATTCATTGACAAAAGCACAACGCAAGCGCATCGGCGGCGAACGCCTGATGGTCCTGCTGCCGCATTGCCTGCAAATTGACATTTGCAATCGCAAGATCACCAGCGACGTCAACAATTGCATCCGCTGCGGCCGGTGCGCCGTGGGCAAGTTCGTGGAGCTGGGCGAGCGCTACGGCCTGAGTATGGAGGTGGTCAACGGCGGCTCACTGGCACGGCGGCGCGTGGCCCTGTTCCGGCCCGACGCAATCGTAGCCGTGGCCTGCGAGCGCGACCTTACGCTCGGCATCCAGGATGTTTATCCCATTCCGGTGTTTGGCGTTATCAACGACCGTCCCCACGGTCCATGCTTTAATACCAGCGTTGATATGGCCCTGTTCGAAGAGGCGATCAAGTTTTTCCGCAAAGACGCGGCCGTGGTTTAGGCCAAATCATTCATCGTTGCTGCTTGACGCAGAAGAAGTATCGCCTATGATCCGTTTTACCGGGTCGTAATACTTGATTTCGTATTCGTAGCCTTGCTCGGTTAAAAAAAGCTGGCGCTTCATGGCGAAATCGAGCTCTTTGGTTTCGCGCGTGACAAGCGAGTAAAAAATAGCCTGCTCGCCGTTTTTTTTGGGCCGCAGGATCCGTCCCAGGCGCTGCGCCTCTTCCTGGCGCGAGCCGAAGCTGCCGGAAATTTGGATGGCGACATTGGCGTCCGGCAGGTCGATGGCGAAGTTGCCCACTTTCGATACAATCAAGCGGGTTATGGCGCCGCGGCGGAATTTATCGTACAAAATTTCGCGCTGGGAATTGGGTGTGCTGCCGGTAATGAGCGCGGCCCCGATGGCCTCGGCCATGCGGTCGAGCTGGGTTAAATACTGGCCGATTATAAGCACGCGGTCGCCGGCGTGACGCGCCAGCAGGTCATTTACAATAGGTATTTTCCGGCTGTTTTCATAGGCCGTGCGGATCTGCATGCGCGGCATGAGCGAAAGGTACTCCATTTTTTCTTCGGCGGGCAGGTCTACCCGTATTTCCACGCAGCGCGCCGTGGCGATCCATCCCTGGCGCTCAAGGTCCTTCCAGGGCACATCGAATTTTTTAGGGCCGATCAGCGTGAACACGTCGGTTTCGTGGCCGTCTTCGCGGATGAGCGTGGCCGTAAGGCCCAGGCGGCGGCGCGCCTGCAGTTCGGCGGTCATTTTAAAAACAGGCGCCGGCAGCAGGTGCACCTCGTCGTAAATAATAAGGCCCCAATTTTCGGCGTTAAAAAGATGGTAATGCAGAAACGGGCCGGTTTTCTTTTTGCGGTACGTTAAAATCTGATAGGTGGCGATCGTGACCGGTTTAATGTCCTTGGTTTCGCTGGAATATTCCCCGATATCATCGGCGCTTATATCTGTTTTGTCAAGGATCTCGCGTTTCCACTGGCGTGCCGCGACCACGTTGGTCACCAAAATCAGCGTGCTGCGCTTGAGCAGGCTCATGCAGTAAATTCCGACGATGGTCTTGCCCGCCCCGCAGGGCAGCACCACCACGCCGCTGCCGCCGGGCAGGTCGGCCGACCCGATAAAGCTTTCCGCGGCAAGACGTTGATAAGCGCGAATGGTAAACGGCGAACCGTCGCGGCAGGCCGATTTTACCGCGCAGGCAAAGACCGTCCCGTCTACGTAGCCCGCGCGGTCGTAGGCCGGATAGCCGAGCGCAATCAGCGCCTGTTTGAGCGTCCCGCGGTGTTCCGGCCGTATGGCGGCGCTTTTTTGGTCCAGGGGGCCGGCAATAAACGGAAGCACCAGCGGATGGCGGATTAGGTTTGCAAGCAGGGAAACGTCGCTGCACCGCAGCACCAGCATCTCATTTTCTTTTTCCAAGGTTAGCTTGCCGAAGCGGCCGACCTGCTCAATGATATTCTGTTCGATATTGGCGGGTATGGAATATTTTGAAAATGTCCTGAGGCGCGTAATGATTTCGGCGGCGCTAATGCCGACGGCCGCGGCATTCCAGAGCGAGAGCGGCGTGATCCGGTACGAATGGATATGCTCCGGGCTTTTTTCCAGATGCGCGAAAACGGCAATGGCGTCGCGCGCGGCCGTAAAGGAGGCGTTGTTTACCTCCAGGAGCAGCGTGTTGTCGCTTTGAACAATAAGCGGATTTAATGGGTTCATGGTAATGGAGGCCGATGCTGGGTGGTGCATAAAAATAATCGCCCAAAAATACACTATGCAGCAGTCCAATAACAGCTTTTTTTAAGCGTATTTAAGGGACTAAGGAAACAATTTTAATTCAACCCCTTCGCAGAGAGGCTTTGACAAAGATTCGTTGCAGGATGTAATTTTTAACGGAAAAGTATTCGTATCTTTTGCTACAACAGCGATGGTAGAG
>JAQUMP010000577.1 GCA_028718065.1 Chitinivibrionales bacterium
CAATCCCGGGAAAGTCGGCGCGGGAGAACGATCCGGTTGCCGGTGTCTGTGGAATTAATGGGTTTGTTCATAGAAAACGATTTGGGGTTTATTTCGCCAACATATCCAAAGCAATTGCCGCATGGGTCTTTATCATGGTTTTGAGCGCCGCTTCCTGCGGCAAAAAAACGGCGCTATGCAGGCCTGCGGTCTTTTTTTTACGCGCGTCCGCCACGCCGACGTGCAAAATAACGCCCGGCGCCGCCTGTTGATAATAGGCAAAATCTTCGCCGAAAAGGGTCGGTAGGACCGTCTGCGTTATCCCTTTTGCAAATGACCGTTCCAAAACGCGCCGTATCCGGTTTGTGAGCGCCGGATTATTATAACCGGCCGGATAGCCCTGCCGAATAATTAAGCGCGCTTTTGCGTTATGCGCGCGGGCGATATGCATGCATAATTGATTAAGTCTTTTGGTAAGCAGTGCGGCCAGGCGCGGATTAAAAGCCCGCAGCGTGCCTTTGAGCACGGCCTCATCCGCAATGATATTGCGCGCGCTGCCGCAATGGATTTCGCCGATGGAAACTACGGCGGATTCCGAGGCCGGGCAAACCCGGCTGATAAGGCTCTGGGCGGCAACCACGATCGAAGCGGCGCAGACTATCGGATCGACACAGGCATGCGGCGTGGCGCCGTGCCCGCCTTTGCCGGTAACGACAATATCAAAATCCGTCACCCCCGCGCAGTCGTAACCGAGGAGCAGGCCGATTTTGCCCACGGGCAAATCCGGACTCACATGCAGGGCGAAACAGGCGTCCGTATTTCTGGGAAAGGCGCCTTCGCGTATCATTTGTAAAGCACCGCCCGGTTCGGTCTCTTCGGCGGGCTGGAACAAAAACACGACCGTGCCCGAAATTCGCCCGCGCAGCATATTTAAAACGCGCGCCGCGCCGATAAGCGCGGCCGTATGCATGTCGTGGCCGCAGGCATGCATGATGCCGTCGTTTTTTGACCGGTAGGAAATTCTGGTTTTTTCCGAAATCGGCAGGGCGTCGCAATCGGCGCGCAGCACGATGGTTTTGCCCCTGCCGTTTTTAAGCGTGGCCGCCACGCCGCGTTTTTCCGCGTAAAAGCGCGGACTCAGGCCGGCTTTTAATAGCTGATGGTAAATAAATTGAGCGGTGTTGTATTCCCGGCCGGAGAGTTCCGGAAAGGCATGGATATGACGCCGGACCTTGACAATATCGGGATAAATTTTATTACTAAGGGCATCGAGGTCTTGCATGATGCTTTAAATATAAATAGCAGAACACTGCGGCGCATGCTTTTTGGGAAGGGTATTCTGTTTTATATCATTTACTAATTGCGATTTACCTGAATTTCTTTTCGCGTTTTTTAAAGAAGGCGACGAGCGGCTCAACGTAGTCCGTGGCGGTGGAAACCGGGATTTCGTCGACGCCGGCGCTGCGGAAAAGGCGCACCAGCTCCATGCGTTTTTTTTCGATTTGCTTTCCGTAGGCCGCCCGCACGGCGCTGCTGCCGGAATCGAGGAGCCTGGTTTGACCGCTTTCGGCGTCGCGCAGTTCGATCAGGCCGACGTTAGGGAGTTCTTTTTCGCGCGGGTCGGACAAGGTTATGGCGATGCAATCGTGGCGCCGGGCGGCAATGCGCAAGGGCTGGTCGAAGGGCGGTGCGAAAAAATCGGAAATCATAAAAACCACCGCCCGTTTTTTCTGGACGCGGTTTAAAAAAGCAAGCGCCTCCCGGACATTGGTAAGGCGGTGGCGCGGTGTAAAGGCGAGCAGTTCGCGGATCACGCGCAGGACATGGTTCTTGCCCTTTTTCGGCGGAATGAATTTTTCGACGGTGTCGGTAAAAATAATCAACCCCACCCGGTCGTTATTTTTTATGGCCGAAAAGGCGAGCAAAGCGCACATCTCGACCGCGACCTCGCTTTTAAATTGGTTCTGCGATCCGAAATCGCCGGAGGCCGAGGCGTCGACCACGAGCATCACGGTAAGTTCGCGCTCCTCCACGTGTTTCTTGATATAGGGTTCGCCCATGCGCGCGGTAACGTTCCAGTCGATGGAGCGCACATCGTCGCCGGCGGTATAGGTGCGCACCTCGGAAAATTCCATGCCCCGGCCTTTAAAAACGCTGTGATATTCACCGGAAAGAATGGCGTTGACCACGCTCTTGGTTTTAATCTCGATGCGATGGACTTTTTGAATGATTTCCGCGGGGACCATTATATGTTCGCCGTGTCAAGCTTGAGGAGGGTTTGACGGAGTTCCGCCAATACTTTATTTTTGGCGCGGATTTGCGAAAACGCCGCGAGAAGGGCGATGCAGTTGCATAAGACAAGGCTGCCCACGATAAAGGCGGCCGTGCGATACCGTTTAAAGCGTTGCGCCCGCGCGGCTTTGCGGGTTTCGTTGTCTAAGAAACTTTTGTATTGCGCCTTGATAAGCGTGACGGTTGGGCGGTCGCCGTCGCCGGTTACGTTCAGGTTGTTTTGCTTTTGAAACGCGTTGTAAAGGTCCTGCAAGTTATCGCCGGTAAAGCCCAGGACTTTAAGCATGGAGAGGGCATCGGCGTGCATGAGGCGTTTCTGTTCCTTGACAATATCGATAAACGGCTCGTGATTGGAGTAGGACTCGCCGAAAGGGTATTGTTCGGCGAGCTGGGTATAGAGCTCCGTTGCTTTCTGGTAATCGTCGATGGTCTGATAATAAAAAGCGATCTCAAACAGCGCGTCATCGGCCACGTCGCTCTGGGGAAAAATGGCCAGGATCTGCTTCATGCGCACGATCATTTCGTCGGCGTGCCCTAGTTG
>JAQUMP010000578.1 GCA_028718065.1 Chitinivibrionales bacterium
AGAAGAAATGGTTGCACCTGCGACCGAGGTTCCAAGAAGTGCGATAAGGAACAAAAAGCGAAGAAACATTGAGGCGCTCCTTTGAGTGAAAATGGTTGCAATTGAATGCTGGATTTTTTTCCTGCTGATAATGTCCATTTTGCATTTAATGATATAATGTCGGAACGTCGGGGGGAATATGTTTTTTTTGTCGATCCATACCGGCACGGTATTTGCATTTATTACCCCAATCAACCCGTTTCATTTATTAAAAGAAGTTTTTATGAGAATCTGCATGGTTGCATACACGAACTACGAAGGTGATAACCGCGTGCGCCGGTATGCCGAGGCGCTCGTTAAACGAGGCGACATGGTTGATGTCGTCGCCTTGTTGCAGCCGGGGCAGCAGCATCGCGCTACCATCGCCGGGGTCCAGGTTTACAGGATCCAAGAAAGAAGACTCAACGAAAAACGTAAAATCGATTATTTGCTTAAGCTGCTTATTTTTCTGGTACGGTCGGCTTGGTTTTTAACCATCCGGCATCTGCGCCGGCCCTACGCGCTCATTCATGTGCATTCGGTGCCGGATTTTGAAGTTTTTGCCGCGGTAATTCCCAAATTATTGGGCGCAAAAATAATCCTTGACATTCACGATATCGTCCCCGAGTTTTTCGCCGGAAAATTCCACGCCGGGCGCCGGAGCGTGCTTTACTATGCGCTGCGCATCATGGAAAAACTGTGCTGCGCTTTTTGCGACCATGTTATTATCGCCAACGATCTCTGGCGCCAAAAATTAATCGCCCGTTCGGTGGACCCGCAAAAATGCACCACCATGCTTAATTATCCCGACCCTTCGATTTTCCGGAGCGATTTTCCGGCGCAAAAAAACGACCATTTTGTGATGATGTATCCGGGAACGCTCGGCCCGCATCAGGGCGTCGATATCGCCATCCGGGCGTTGGCGCGGACCGCGACGGGAATTCCCCAGGCGCAACTGCACATTTACGGAGTGGGAGGCGAAGAATTAGCACTGCGTCGGCTTGCCCGCCAATTGGGCCAGGAAGAGCGCGTTTTATTCCTGGGGATTTGCCCGCTGGATGAAATCGCCGGAAAAATGGCCTGCGCGGATTTAGGAATTGTGCCCAAGCGCGCCGATGGATTCGGCAACGAAGCCTTCAGCACGAAAATTTTTGAGTTCATGGCGCTCGGCGTCCCTGTGCTGGTGTCAAATACCAAGGTAGACAAATTCTACTTTAACGATTCGGTGGTACAATTTTTTGAATCGGGCAACGATGCCGATCTGGCCGAAAAAATGATTTATCTGGCCGGTCATGCCGATGAACGCAAACGGCTGGCCGATAATGCCCATAAACTTATTCAAACGAATAATTGGGACGTTAAAAAACAGGATTACTTTAGTCTGGTGGATTCTCTTTTCAAGGCAAGCGCCGCACGTCAAAAAGCATAGGGTCCGATTCCTGAAAACGCGAATAGGGTTCTCAAAATCAAAAGTTTAGCCGGTCCTTCAAAATATCCAGCCTGCTGAAAAAGAAAAATACGTTGGCACGTTTTTTGATCTCTTTAATTAACTTCGCAATCCCCTGCGCCCCCCTTAATAAGGGGGGATAAAAGGGGGGATCAAAGGCAACAAAGAAGCTTAAAAATGCATTTTGTGGTAATTGGACTCAGCCATAAAACCGCTCCGGTGGAAATACGCGAGAAAGTCTCGTTTTCGACGCTGGACCAGAAAAGGGCGCTCAAGACCCTTTTAGATTCCGGTACTGCCTCCGAGGCCATGATTCTTTCCACCTGTAACCGGGTAGAGATCCATGCGCTCATGCCTAAGCCCGATGCAGGCACATTAAAACGGTTCCTGGTTGATTTTCATCCCCAGGCGGGTAGCCTGGATGAATACCTGTATTCGCATATCGATATCGATGCGGTGCGCCACGTTTGCATGGTGGCGGCGGGACTGGACTCCATGGTCGTGGGAGAACCGCAGATCTTCGGCCAGATAAAAGATGCCGTGCGCTCGGCCGTTGCCGAGGAGATCGGGCAGCCCGCGCTCAAGCGGATTTTCGACCGTATTTTCAGTATTGTAAAGAAAGTGCGCTCTAAAACCAAAATCGGTGAGTTGCCGGTCTCGGTCAGTTACGCAGCCGTCAAGCTGGCCCAAAGCCTGTTCGGAACGCTCACGGGAAAACGCGTTTTATTGCTCGGCGCCGGCGATATGGGAGCGCTTACCCTGCGCAACCTCATGAGCCACGGCGTGCAGGAGGTTTACGTGGCCAACCGCACGTTCCAGAAGGCCGTCGAGGTTTCCGAGCAGTTTAACGGCACGCCCATCATGATCCATGAGCTGGCCGAATATATTCCCAAGGTCGATATTCTTATATGTTCGCTCACCGTTCCCGATTTTTTCCTGAGGCGCTCGGACCTGCAAACGGTGCTTGAGGAGCGCAAAGGTTTGCCGCTTTTTATCATCGACATTTCCGTCCCGCGCAGCCTCGATCCGGCCATCGGGACGCTTGGCAACGCGCGTCTTTACAATATAGACAACTTGCACGCCATCAGCCAGGACAACACCCGGAAACGGCAGGCTGAAATCGAAAAAAGCATGATGATAATCGAACAGGGCGCCGCCGAAATCCTGCAAAAAGGCCTTGTTTTTACCGATGGGGCTTCCCCGCTGGATTTTATGCGGGCCGAGGGCTTAAGCGGCCCGGTCGCGGCGCCGCCGGCAACGGATATCTTCGCAAATGTAAAGCATGCCTCCGCTGCCCCGAAAAGCCAAAACGTGGGGGTGCGGATTGCGATAAAGGACGGACCA
>JAQUMP010000579.1 GCA_028718065.1 Chitinivibrionales bacterium
TCCATCGTTACACCACTGAAACATGTTTCCGCTCATATCGCAAAAACCCCACGCATTCGCCGGCTTGGTGCCTACCGGATGGACCGTGCCGCCACTGTTAAACGAATACCAGCCATACCTTCCGTCAAGTGAATCCCCGTACCAGTAAACGGTCGTGCTCCCCGCGCGACAGGCGTACTCCCATTCCGCCTCGGTTGGCAGGCGATAGCCGTGTTTGGTGAAATCGGCTTTAATATCGGTCAAGTAATTGCAGTAGGTAGAACCGATGGGTAAGTAAGATACGCCGGAATAGGTATAGACCGTGTCTTTACCTGTTTTTTTGCTGAGGGCATTGCAAAACTGTACTGCATTATACCAGGTTACCATATTAACGGGGAGGGAATCGCCGACGGTCCCGCCCCCAAGCGACTCCACATTTCCCGATGGATTATAGCCCATCACATTTTGATACAACACCTGGGTTACGGTCGTTCTTCCCATTTTAAAAGGCGTCGATATGGTTACCTGGTGAGGCGGGTTGTGCGCATCGCCGGTATGATTATCGCCATTGCTTCCCATGGTAAAGGTTCCGGCCGGCACCGTTATCAGGTCGATGCCGTCCCCATTGGTGGTTACCACGGAGCTGCTGAGCAAAACGGTCATCTGGGATGTATCGGCATTCGCGATGGTGATTTTTTTGGTCGTATAGCCGCTCAGTGAAAAAACCAGCGTATCAAAAAATGCCGCTTGACTACTTGCGCGTTTGCCTAAAGAAGAAACCGTATTAATGCCGGTATTCGGAATTCCGGTACTTGAATTGCCGATGTTTATACTTTTAAGAGTATATGTTTTGTCCCCGATACGGATTTGATGAAGATAAAAACCCGAAGCCCCTTTCTGGGGGAATATGGACATTGCGCCTGCCCCGCAATCCTTTTGCAGGGAAGAAATTAATGCGCCCTGCATTGAATAGGTGTTGATTGCAACATGCTCTTTTTGCCCGAGAGTAAATTGCAGTACGCCGTTGCCGGTTAAAACAGGCGAGGAATAACCGACCTCTTTTGCGCCGGGGCTGATCGAGGCCGTTGTTCTCTGAAGAGAAAACCGGCCCGAAGCGTCGCTATTGCCGGTGAGGTTGCCGTTAACAAGCCGGACGGCGACATTTTGCAAAAGGGCATTCGTGACGGCGTCTTTTACAACGCCGCCGACATTGATATTTTGCGCCAGGCAGAGTGATGCGGCTGCTGCAAGCATGATTAGAGATTTAAAGATAATCATACCGGACCTTTCTACTCACGCTCAAGGAAGGCGATTGCGGGCTTCCGTATTGACAATGAGTCGCGCCCCTTGGCCGGATATTTGTTCAATCAACACTCCCGACCGGACATTTTTAAGATTCACGATTTTGCGGCCTCGAATGTCATACATTGCAACCGGAGCGTTTTTACCGCTTTGAGCGACTCCGATCAAGTTTCCACCGGGCCGCTTGACCGCTGCATTATCCACAATTGTAAATACCCCCGTCTGGTCTCTCGTTGCCTTGGCAGGGGAATCATAGGGCGCGATTAAACGAACCATGCATTTGCTCGATACGCACTGGATCGTAACGCCCGCGGAAACGCTTAACGATTTCGGTATTTTCCATTTAAACGTGCCGGTATTCCCCTTGTAGTAAGCAGCAGTGCCGTCATGAATAAGACTATCGGTGAGTTGCGTCCATTGTATGCCTTGATCCGTGGTAAGGTCGATTTCCAGCCCCGTGGTCGTTGTGTTTGCCAGCCTGCTCCAGGTAATCGCGAGCGTATCTCCTACCTTATACGTCGCTCCCGTCTGAGGCGCGGTAATGGTGGCCGGCCGGTAAACGAGGACCGTCGCCGTGGCGCTCTTGGCCACTCCTTTGTAGGTCGCGTTTACCGTAACGGTATAGGGCCCGCCGGCCGTGTTCCCCGCGGTAAAAATTCCTTTCGTGGAATCAATCGACTGGCCGTTGGATACGGTCCACTTGAATGTCGGCAGTTGTCCAAGATTTGCGCCCGTGCCGGTAACGGCAACGGGAGTAAAAGTCATCGCCGACCAGGTGGTGGTCGTGCATTTCGCCGGCGTAATGGTTACATTTGCCAGTGTCAAGGAAGAATCGATTACCTGAAAAGCAACGGAATAAGAGGCGCTTGCCGGTTGAGCGTTGCCGCAGGAGACGGTCACGGTCGCCTGATAACTTCCGACTGCCAGGGTGCCGAGCGTAACGGTATTCGTGAGCGTCTGAGTGTTTCCCGTACCGCTTTTGCCGACGGCAAGCCAACCCGATCCGCTTGCGTAGCCTACACTGGTGGTTACGGTATTCAGCGTTCCGGTTCCACTATTGGTTACCTGGACCGTTTGCGCCGCCGGAGAAGCCCCGCCTTTAGTAGCCGTAAAATTTAGCGAGGTGGGGTTGAATGCCATCGTCGCCGCATTCTGCGATGCCGATCCTACCCAGAAATCGCCACCGTCACCCAATCCGACATAGAACTGTTCTCCCGTGACCCAATTGGACATGCATTGACCTGGTTGATAACCGAGCGATGGCACGGATTGAATACCCCTGCAGATCCAATCGGAGTTGTTTGTAGCGCCTCCGTTATTATAATAAGCATGAGTACCATGGGTAGCATCGGCGAAATCAATGAATTTTACTCCAGCTCCGGCAACAGGAGTGGTGCTGTTGCCATTGTCGGCAGGATTAGCAAAACCGCCGGGATAGTCGATATTTACAATATCGTAGCTTGTATGGCTCGAGTGTCCAAGATAAAGATAGTGGCCGTCAAACGACATGCCTCCTCCGCAG
>JAQUMP010000580.1 GCA_028718065.1 Chitinivibrionales bacterium
GCCGCCTTCCACCCGGACTTTGTTCCATAAATATCCGGTGGAGAGCACGCGCGCTGCCAGATGCAAAAGACCGATTTCCTGCGCGTCAAGCTCCGGCAATTTCCAGGCGCGGGCGGCATAATTAACGGCAGTGCTTATTTCGATGCCGAAATCGTCCGCGGCCGGCAGGTCGGAATGCGGGGGTGGGGCAATGGCGGGCTCACGTTCGGCAAGCGCGCCGAGCGGCTGCACGGCACGTGCGAAAAATCGATCGGGATTTTCCGCCGTTACCACCACAAGGGCGTTATGCCTGTTGACAACTAAGGAATATATCTCGCGCAGATTGCGGCAGCAATCGTCGAGCGTGGCCGCCGCCAACTGCCGCTCCAAAAAACGCACCTGAGAGAGTCCGCCGACCAGCTCGTCGTAATGGCGCGATACGCACAAGCGCGCGCCGGCATGCGTGAGCGCAAAGCGGTGCCCTTCGCCCATGATCGCGGCCATAAAATCGTTGCGCATTTCCAGCAGCAGGTCCCGGATCTGTTTTTGGTTGTCAAGGACCGGGGCACGCAGAAGATCGCAAAGAAGATCGCTCATTTCATCCACCCTGGATTCAAGCGCCCGGGTATGAATAAAGCAACGCCGCACCAGGGGCGGCTCACCGGAGCTGCCGCCGGCGCCGATCACGAGCGAACTCGAAAGGCCGCCGGTAGCGAGCGCGATGCGCGTGGCCATTTCCTGGTAGGAGGAGTTTGCGGCGCCGGCGCGGCAGAGCAGCTCCGCAAACAGCGGAAGGTAGGGGACCAGCGGCGCGCTTACGGCGCCCAGGTTAAAGCCGATGTCAAGGTATACGATCCCGGATGTAAAGATCGGATGCCCATGCACAACCACGCCGCCCCGGTTTGAAAACAGCGTTTCTACCGTTAAATTTTCCGGTGGAAGGTCGTTTTTTGTCAAGCGCGGCAAGGTACGGCGCGCGGCTTCCGAGGGTTGCGTGCGCTGTTCGCGCAGCAGCTCTTTGGTAAGCACCCGGTAGGTGGTGCGGTCCGCATCGGTAAAGTGGGCGCTTTTGCGGGCCGCCAGTTCCTCGGTCTGTCGGGCAAGCTGCTTGCCCAAAGCGGTGGAGGCGATAATTACCGAAAGCAGGCGATGAGGGTTGTCGAGCAGGTGCGTTTTGATATACTCGGCGAACCAGCTATGGCCCGGTTCTTTTATGCGCGTCAGCGGGGCCTCGAATTTAAGGTGCGCGGCCGGATCGCCCCCGTAAATCCAGGACTGAAAACAGCGTTCCGCCAGCATGATATTGTAAGGAAAATGTCCGCCGGAGGTGATTTCGCGCAGCTTGAATTCGGTCTGGCGGATGCAGCCTTCGAGCAATTGTTCGTCCGGTCCGTTTTCCACGATTTTACGCAGCGTATCTAAAATAACCTTTGCAACCGCCTCCGACCGTTCCGCTTTACTTTTGCGGAGCCCGGCTATAAAAACGCCCTGGACCAGGTCGGCCATGTAGCCGCAGGCTTCGTCCAGATCTTCGCCCAAACCGCTGTCGATAAGCGCCCGTTTGAGCGGCGAACTCTCGGTCCCCAGCAGGTAGCGCGCCGCGATGCGGCCGGCAAGCACGGTATCGGGATCGGTTGTGGCGCCCGTTAGCCAGGCTAAAAGAATGGTGGCGCTGCCGTCGTTTTCTGGCGAAGAGGGCGCCTGGATCGTTACTGCGCGGGGCTCGCGCCAGAGCGGTTGCGGGGCAATGTGCGACGGCGCCGGTTCACGCGTAAAGTCCCCCAAAAAAACAGTGTCTAAAAAAGAGAGGGTTTTTAGCGTGGGGATATTACCGTATAAAAATATAAAACTGTTTGACGGATGGTAAAAGCGTTTGTGAAAGGCCGTAAAGAGCTCATAGGTAAGGTCCGTGATGGCCGCGGGGTCGCCGCCGCTCTCAAAACGGTAGGTGGTATCGGGCAGCAGGGCGCTCAGCGTGCGGCGGCTGACATGGCTGGCGAAATCCGAAAACACGCCCTTCATTTCGTTATAAACGATGCCCGAAATATTCACCGGGCCGCTCTCTTCGGAAATTTCATAATGCCAGCCCTCCTGGAAAAACGTGTTGGGGCTTATGAGCGGATGCAGCACCGCGTCGCAGTACACCTTGACTAAGTTAAAAAAGTCCTTTTCGACCTGGCTTGACACAGGATAAACCGTTTTATCCGGGTAAGTAAAGGCGTTTAAAAAGGTCTGCAAGGACCCCTTCAGAAGCTCCAGAAACGGGTCCCGCAGCGGGAACAGACGCGAGCCGCACAGGACCGAATGCTCCATGATATGCGGCGCGCCGGTATCGTCGGATACCGGCGTGCGAAAGGCGATGGCGAAAAGATTGTTGGGGTCGTCATTACGCAGGTGAAAAAGGCGCGCCCCGCTGCGCGCATGTTCAAACAGCGCGCCCTGGGAACGCAGTTCCGGAATGGGGTCTACGCTTAAACAGGTAAATCCGGCATATTGGCCGCCGGGGACGCAATTCTGAGAAGCTACAGGACCGTTATTTTCGTTTGGCATTGCGATAAAATAATTAATCCGGCCTCCCTTATATAAGTAAATATCCCCGCGTCCGGAGGCGCATATTTTTCTTGCTTGGGGACTGTTAATTTACCTACATTTATGGACATGAGCGCGCCCCTTATGCAGGACCGTGAAACCTTGCTTTCCATGTTGCATGCCGTCACAATCTTCGCCGGATTGTCCGACGACAATCTTTCCACGATCGTCGGCAAGTGCACCCTGCATGATTACGCGGTTGGCGAAATTCTTATTCGTGAAGGCACG
>JAQUMP010000581.1 GCA_028718065.1 Chitinivibrionales bacterium
TTCCGCCGTGTCAACGGCGCTTGCCGAGGCGCTGCCGCGTTTTAAACAAAACGGTATAAAATTAGTCTTTGTATCGGAGCTTGTCAAACATCCGGAGGAAAATTAGTTTAATAGCTAAAAGGAGCAAACATAATGGCAACACTCGGCGTTAATATCGACCATATCGCTACGCTTCGTCAAGCGCGCGGCGGCAAGGACCCCGATCCGGTGGCGGCCGCCGCGCTGGCCGAACTGGCCGGAGCGCGCGGCATTACCGCGCATCTGCGCGAAGACCGGCGTCACATCCAGGACCGCGATATCTACCTGCTCAAACAGACCGTCGCCACGCACCTTAACCTGGAAATGGCCGCAACAGCAGCCATGGTCACGGTTGCGCTCGACCTGGTCCCGGCCATGGCAACGCTGGTCCCCGAAAAGCGCGAAGAGCGCACGACCGAAGGCGGGCTCGCGGTCGCGGGACACGAAAAAGAGATCGCCAAGATTGTGGAATCGCTGCGTTCCAATAATATTCTGGTAAGTCTTTTTATCGATCCCGACCTTAACCATCTTAAAGCCGCCAAACGCGCGGGCGCCACGCACGTGGAACTGCACACGGGCTACTATGCCAACGCCGCGGGCCAGGCGCGCACCGAGGAGCTGTACCGCCTGCGCGACACGGCCCTCGCCGCCCAAAAAATGGAACTGTGCGTTAATGCCGGGCATGGCCTTAATTACCGGAACGTGGCCGCCGTGGCCCGGATTGAATCGCTGGAGGAGCTTAACATCGGGCATGCCATAATATCCCGCGCGACGCTCGTGGGCATGGACCGCGCCGTGCGCGACATGGTAGCGTTGATAAATAAGAATAAATAATAAACGGCCATTGGCAAATGCGCCAACTCACCCCTTCCGTCCCCTCTCTCGCGAGAGAGGGGAAACCAAAGCGAAGCGAGGAGGGGTGAGTTAAGTCGAAACAGAGCTTCGTTGAATTAGACCCATCGCAATTTAAGAGGCAATCGTCATGACCTTGTTTTTTTATTGTTCGAACATTCTTTCCCGGTTTTACGCCCCCCTGCTTATTCTCGCCGCCTGCATATCTTTTGTAAATGCCTACGACGCGGACCAGGTCGCCAAATTGGCCGACGCCGTTAAGGCCGGACCGGCAATTTATTACACGCCGGCGGCGGCCGCCTCCCTGGCGGCGCAGGGCAACTATTCGGCCTCCGGGCCCGCGCTCAACAAGGAAGCCGCGGGGCGCGCCCTCAGGGCGACCATTAAACTGGGAGACCTGCCGCAAAACCAGGCGCGCGCCGCCATTCCGGCGCTCATCGATATTTTCCCCAAGGCCGTGCATGTGGTGGAAATCCGGCAGGCCACATTTTCCGGCAGGGGCAGCCTTGACGACTGCATAAGCACCTACGTTGTGAGCGCCAAGACCCAATTCATGCTCGCGGCGCCCTTTCTTGATTATAATTCCCTGGCGTTGTGCGAAAATTTTATCGAAGACCCCTATAAAACCGAAATCATTTCGCAGCGCAAAAATTCGTCGGGGACGGTCGTGGAGGCGTTTTTTAACCTGCGGATCACCTTTATTTTTTACGCGGGAGAATGCGCGCTCGCGCGGCTCACGGGTTTGAGCCTGGGCCACGATCCGGCGGCCTGGCGGCAATGGTGGCAGACGTCCGCCGGCGCGTCGTCCGCTGGCGCTTCCGTATCGGATGTAAATAACGCCGGGGGCCAAAGCGTCGCCGCGGATTTTTCGGTGGGCGGAACCTATCGGGTGGTTTTAACCACGGGTGACAGCCTTACCGGCACGGTAACAAGCATCGGCGACTCCTCCATGGTGCTCAAAACCACGGGGGGCAAATCATACGATTTCCGCTATTCTCTTTTGCAAAGCTACCGCACTCTCCAAACCGCGGCGCCCGCGCCCCAGGCGCAACCCTCTTTTGGGCTCCAAATTATCTCCTACGACGATCTTAAGCTGCGGGCAAACGCCAGCCCCCAAATCGAAGTTAAAATCGCCAATGGATCGCTTTTTAAGGGAAAGCTTATGGAAATAAACGATGATGGGCTTAAAATGGATATAGAAGGATCGACCGTTCCGGTCGCTAAAACCAAGATCGTGCAAATTATGACGGCGCCCCCGGAAAAGCCGTAGTAAATTAAGCCGCCTTAAATATCCTTTGACCCTAATTGTAGTTAAAATCCTTGACAATACCAGCCACAACATATATTATTATACATATTATGTTTTATAATGGGTTTATTTTATAACAAAATAGGACACAAAATAAATGTATGTTCGTTCAATAGAATCATATTTGGAAATATGGAAAGCCAGGCCAGGGCGCAAGCCTCTGGTTATCAGGGGAGCGCGGCAAGTTGGCAAAACAACGGCAATCCGCATGTTTGGAACTGGGTTCGAATCGTTTCTCCAACTTAATATGGAAAACCCCCGGGATGCCGCAATTTTTTCCTCCGCGACAAACGCAAAGGACACATTCGAAGTTATGCGTTTACGACAAAATATGCCCAATGCAGCGCCGGGTAAAACACTGGTATTTCTGGATGAGATCCAGGCGAGCCCAAAGGCGATGTCGATGCTGCGCTATTTTTTCGAGGAAATGCCGGATTTGCATGTAATCGCCGCCGGGTCATTGCTTGAAACAATATTGGCCGATTCCGCCGTTTCGTTTCCCGTAGGAAGAGTGGAGTTTGCCCATCTTTTCCCGCTTTCATTCGCCGAATATCTGCGGGCCATGGGACTTTCCATGGCCCTTACCGAATTAAACACGGTGCCGTTCC
>JAQUMP010000582.1 GCA_028718065.1 Chitinivibrionales bacterium
CGCTCACAATGGTATCCTGTTTAATGACCTGGGGTTTGCTTCAGGAGAATATGTTCTGGGGGTTCCCGTTGTCACCCGTCTGGAAAGCCGGACTGCCTATGCGTATGCCGTTGACGATTTGAGCAAGGCCTACATCGCCAACGATCCTAATCATCCTGACCGGGAAAATCCGTATGCTTCAAAATGCATCCGGGAATACCTGTTTATCAGGCCTTTTGAGACCTTGTTTATTCTCGACCGTCTCGAATCAACGGCCGCGAATGTTATAAAGTCATTTCTGCTGCACGTGCCGGGTACACCGGTTATCAGCGGCGACCAGGTAACGTATACCAATGGGGCGAATGTGCTCTACTGTACCGGTCTCACCGCCGGCCATACCTTCAAAATTGTTGACGAAGGCGGAGGAATTAGCCGCATCCAGGATGATATCGGCGGTGCAACGCAAACAATGTTCATGCACCTGATCCAGACCGGAGCGACGGGTGTTGACAAAGTAGAGGCACGGGTGGTCGATAATACGAACGGCTGGACGATTACATTGACATCTGCGTCAAAGGGCAGCGCCGTTATAACGATGAACAAAGGGCTCACCTCAACCGGTGGAACGTTCGGCTATGCCGCGACAGGTATCCCGGCCGCATCCGCGCTCAGTGACACTGTGCAGAAAATGACCGTCACCGACAATGGTCCGGTATGGGCAGGTGGCGCAATGGGAATAACTCAACAGGCAGGCGACTCGACAAATAAAACAAATCACAACATACGTATTGTCAATCATGCGGGTCAACTTACCGCCATCATCGAAGGCAATCCTTTTCCGCTTACATCCGGCTCAATGAAACTGGTCGATTTAAAGGGTTGTAGCGTGCGGGCATTTACACAAGAAAAACCAGGCGCGGCGAATACTCGTTTTGTGACGAGCGGAACAGGAATTTCCGCCGGGATCTATTTCGTGCGCTATCGTGCAGGGACGATTCAGGAAGAGGTCCCTTTTATTTTACTTAAATGATTTGATCGCCCGGTTCCTCTGCCTTGCCTTGATTTTGCAACCTCATCCATCCCTAGTATGTGATATTAAACTTATAAACTTCCACCGTCCCCTAGTTTTAGTTTCTAGTTTTCGAATACAAAAAGCAATTTTTTTGATTATTTCGGTACATTGGATAAACCATTTGGTACACTTTTTAAAATAACCGAGTACGTTGCGATGGAATTGGCGGAGTAATCGGCCCAAACCGATACTATTTCGGCATTCTCATGTCAGAAATTCGTGCCGCCATTTGGGCATGTAAGTTGCTAACTTATAAGAAGGTATCACTTGCCTGCGGATGTTGATTTTTAAATTATGGCACAGGGGAAATGAAATGAGCACAATTTATTTGGTTAGGTTAGGAGCGTTTATCGGAATATTGCCGCTGCTTGTTAATTGCAGCAGCCAAGATCCGGCCGGACTTCGATTAAAGGGGACAGTGTCGGGATTTGTAAATTTAATCAACGCCGACGGCTCGCGCCCGGAAATCCAGGACAGCGTCAAGGTAAGTTTTGAAGGGAGTTCCCTTTTCACCTATACCGACAGTTCCGGCCAATGGTCGTTTGATAATGTCGAAACCGGGATCTATACCATCGTTTTTGAAAAGAATGGTTTTGGTGTTTCTAAAGTCAATCAGTTCCAGTTTAGCGGCGGAGGAGATAAAATCGTGGGAACAACGGAATTGTGCCGGCCGCCGGCATTTTCGGTCAAGCATTTATGGGCCCGTAAACAAGCGGCGCCGAGCCTGCAATGGTACCTTGGCTTTACGCTTTCGGACTCAACCGTCGATCAGATGGGCCGGGTATTTGTTTTTGTAGATTACGACTCAACCGTATCCTCCGATACCCAGCATCGGGGCGGCTACTTTACGGAAAACCTGGTATTTAATACCGGTGTTGACTCCACCAGCGCCAAGCTGGAAGCAATATCATTTGTAAACAATGGGTTTTTAAGCGGCGATACCGTTTATATTGTCGCCTATGCGGCAAACGCCGGAAACGCCAATAGCGGCTTTCTTGATCCGCAAACGGGCGCAACCATATTCACTAATCTTAATGCCGCCCCATCGAATCGCGTTCGAGTCGTCGTGCCTTAATAAATTCCGCCGCGTTCCCTATTTTGGGTGATCGATATGGTGAATAAACCCATTTTCTACACTGAGTCGGGGGTGCGATGGCGCGCATTTCTTGGCGGTCTGCAAAGTGCCATACTATTTGCGCTTGTAGCCCTTGTTTCGCTCGGCATTGCGCTTTTTCAACCCACCAATGCCATCTTGCCCCATCCGGCCGCCGGAAACGAAATTTTAAAACGCGTCATTCAGCCTGACAAAGTTTTAACGTTTCGGACCGCCCAAAACAGTGATTACAGTCACCTGCACCATAACCTTGTTCAAATTATAAAACAAAATAAAAGTCTCTTCCGGGTCCGCCGCCAAACCACCACGACCAAGGGAAAGATCCATGGCGCATTTTTTGTTAATTGGGACCAACAATCTTTTGGGTCGCTCAAAACTAACATTGACAAAATCAACATGGTTTTTCCCGAATGGTACGGCATCGGCGATTCGTCCGATACGATCGCGGGTGAAATTTCCCGGCAGGCCCTTGACCTGCTGCGCGAACGCCTGATCCCCATTGTACCGATCTTTTCCAACTACAGTCATCGGCAATGGAAAACCTCAAACGTGAAGCGGCTTATCGGCACGGCGCAAAAAAGGCGCATCCTGGCCCAAAGGATCGACAGCCTGG
>JAQUMP010000583.1 GCA_028718065.1 Chitinivibrionales bacterium
CCCTCCGCCGATTCGCGCAGGTGTTTGGCGCCCATACCGCCGCCCGGAAGGACCACGGCGCAAAAATCAGCGGTGCATTCGGACAAAAGCGCTTCGGCCTGGAGAACAATATCGTGGCCTCCGCGCACGCTAAGCCCGCTCAGCCCGGCAGTTGTTACCGGAATTCCGGCGCGGCGCAACAAATCGATGGGGGTAACCGCCTCTATTTCTTCAAATCCTTCGGCCAAAATTATGAGGGCGCTTTTTGCTTCCATGCCGGACTCCCTTAGGGCTTTATTTTAAAAACATATTTTTGAGACGCGGAAACAAACCCGGCCTGTTGAATTAAATGCAGGCGCTCAGGCGAACTGATCGGTCGTTTTGCCACGGATAATTTTTTCCCATCGTTGGCAATTACCGTAAGACTTTTAATATCATTTCCCTTTAAGACAATCGATATTTCCCGAATACCATCGCTTGCCATAAAAAGAGTATCGCCATTAATACGCACTTGTACCCAAGGATAGCGCGTGAGGTTTTTTTGCGGCCGCCAATCGAGCACGTAATCGATTGCCGCGGGAAAACCCGGAATAAAGGTCCGGGAAAACCCGGCGGCCTGACGCGGCTTGGACCATAACCGGATGCGCCCGGCAAAATGGCCGAACTCCCTGGCCCGGTAATCGAACCCGTGCAGCTCGTCCGGATAAAGGCTGCGCTCCACGGGAACGCCGGATGATTGCAATTCGTCAAGAAAAGAAACTACCATCGGTAAAGAATAGATCCGGTCCTGGCCCGCGTTCACATCGTAGATGGGCCGGCCCTGCAAATTAACCGGGAACAACTGCATGCCCACCTGCGGCAGCATACCGCCGAACCCGGAAACGGCAAAAAAACCGGCGAATGGGCCGGGGATGGTGTTGGCGGCGGCAAAACAGCCGGTGGCGCCGTCCGACACGCCCGCTAAAAAAACCTTGTCCGGATTTATAGGGTAGCGCACGCTCATATACCGAAGCGTCTGAAGAATCCGCGCAAGCCCGGTCGAGCTCCACCACGGCGCGTCGCGATTGGCGGAGGGACTTGCTAAAAACAAGTCAAAAGTATCGCCAAGCGGCGAGAGCATATCGTAGGCCAGGGCGCCCTTGGAATTAAGCAGGGTGCCGGTTCCGCCATGCAGGTAAATAATCAGCGGATAAAGCGTGTCACCACGGAATTTCTTGGGCGTTTTATAGCCCACCACATACTCCGTCCCGTTCTCGTCGGCAAGCGTATCGGCGAATGCGCCGTAGCCGAGGGACTTTTTTGCGGCGGCCTCCGCCGCTAACGAATCGAAAAGGGCGCACGGAAGACCGGTGAGGAGCGCCGAATCCGCCGGAGAGAGGCGTCCGGAAACAATCCATTGCCCTATCTGTAAAGCATTCGGGTTTGGAAAATTTTTATGTTGGCAGGATAAAACAAAGAGGACCAAAAATGCGGCCGCGAGCAACACTGGCTTGGAAGTATGAGGCATTATGGAACGGCGGCTACAGCGCCTGCATTTGGGCCTGGAATTGTTCGCGCGTTTTGTAAACGGCGATGCTTTTATCGAACCCGACGATCAAAAATATCTGGCCGACGTCTTCGCTCGGGCCGAAAACCACAAAACGGCCGCCCTGCTTGCGAAGGCGCTCGTAAAAATTGGTCATCATGGTGATTGCGCTGGAATCAAGATATAACGTTTTAGTGAGATCGAGCGCCACCTGAGGCGCGGGACTGTTTTCCAGGGCGTCGAAAGCGGCCTTGATATCCACCAGAAACTTAACGGTAAAATCGCCGACGATCGAAAGGATCGTCCACCCGTTCCACTGCTCCCGGCCGATTTGAATTTCCCTGCCCCACATACGATAAGTCCCCTTTGCTGATGCCCTTTAAATATTATATTCGCCAAGACCGGTTAGGTGTTTTCCTTCTCCGGCAAGGCCTGCAAATTGGAGAGACTCTTTTTTTTAATCTCTTCGAGCAGCAGTCCCAACAAAATTAACCCGACGCCGACGGTAACATAAATATCCGCAAAATTAAAAATAGGCCAGTAGAGCGTATCGGAAAGGCCGACTTTGATAAAATCGACCACGCCGCGCTGCGGATGCAGGACGCGATCGAACAGATTGCCGAGCGCGCCGGGCATAATCAGCGCCAGGCCCCACGAAAGCAAGCGGTCGGTCGGCTTTACACTTTTATAATAAACGACCAGAATCACCACCGCCACAATCGAAAACACAAAGAAAAACTGATTGAGCGGAAAACCGGGAATAACTCTGCGCGGATCGATGCCCCAGAGCGCGGCCTGATTGTAAATAAGAAAAAATTGAACATATTTTCCCGCGACTTTTACCGGCTCACCCCAGGCAAGCTTGGTGGAGGCCCAGAATTTGGTGAGCCAGTCGAGAAAAAAACCGATTGCGGTGATAAAGCCGAAAAACAACCAGCGGTGCGCGAAGAGGCGTTTCATGCGTTTCCTGTTTGCAAAATGTATCTTTTATGCTCCTATTGCACACAAATATACGTTTGTAAATTTTTTATGGCAACACTATCCCCTTATTTTCGTATTATCCGTCCTTTAAACGTCGCCCTTGCCTCGGCTACCACGGCGCTGGGATACGCCATATCGCACTCGTCACCGCTGTATAGCCGCCAGTTTCTGCTCATAGGCGCCGCAGCCATGGCGGTGGGTTTTGGCAATGTTATCAACGATATCAGCGACCTGGGCGCAGACCGCATTAACCGGCCCGCGCGCCCGCTGCCGTCCGGCCGGCTCAGCGTAAG
>JAQUMP010000584.1 GCA_028718065.1 Chitinivibrionales bacterium
CCCATGGCATGCAGTAAGCCAACGGCTTTTTTGGCCTCCGCCGGCGTTATGGAAGGACTGATTTTTTTTGCCAATTCGGCATAATCGCCGGTAAAACGGTAAACGTCGAGCACCTCGCGTACGGCCGTGTAATACCATTTGCTGTAAAACTCGTAGTGTTGCCGGTCCGTAATTTTTATCTTGGATTTTTTGGAGGCCAGGATTTTTTCAAAATAATACTTTTTTTGCTCGTGGTTTTTGGCCTGGTCAAAAAGCACTAAAAGTTCAAAGTATTCGGTTTCGGAACGCTTGAGCTTAAAAAGCTGGGCGAATTTAAAAATGTTTTCCGAGGAGATGTTGCGTTTGCCCTGAAGGATGTTCGTAAAAAAACCGGCGGAAGTAAAGCCCACTTTCTGGGCGATATAGCGATAGGAAAAATGGGCAAACTGCGCCTTTTTATCGGTATACAGGTCGGCCATGAGCTTGCGATAGTTTATGTATTCGTAGATGTCGGGCATAAATTAATGTTTTCTGAAAAGTTATGATATCTTCTATATAATATACAGGTAACCGGAAGATTTGGCAAATGCCGGACCATAATAGTGTTTTCTAAAAGAAAACGATAATTTGCCATGGATGCAATTTTTTGGGTTTAATGGTATTTTATGAACATGTCGCTTGAATCAATTCTGCAACAGGCCGTTATTCACCATAAAGCCGGTGAATCGGACAAAGCCGAAGAGCTTTACAAGAAAGCATTGGCCATAAAACCGGACTGCGCCGATGCGCTGCATTTATTAGGTCTGCTTAAAGAGTCCGGCGGTCAAACGGCCGAGGGCCTAGCGCTTTTGCGCCAAGCCTGCGCCCAGGCCGCCGATAAGGCGCTCTTTCATTACGATCTGGGTTGCGCTTTACTTAAGGCAAACCAACCGGCCGAGGCCGCGGTCGAATTCGACCAAACCTTACGGCACGAAAAAAACCATGCCGACGCCTGGTTTAAACGGGGCATAGCGTTTCGTTTGCTGGGCGATTTTGCCGGGGCCGCGGAAAGCTTTTTTAACGCCGCCGCGCTTGAACCCAATTTCTTTGAAGCATTTGTAAATCTTGCCGCGGCCCAAAAAGAGCTCAAAGAATTTGCCCAAGCCACGGGCAACCTGCGCAAAGCCCTGGCGCTCAAGCCCGACCATGCGCAAGCCCATAATTCCCTCGGATTACTCTATGCACAGCTTGGCGACCGCGAAAAAGCCCAGGAAAGTTTCCGGGCCGCGCTGCGCTGCAAAAACGATTACGCCGAAGCTTTTTTTAATCTGGGCAATCTCCTGCGCGAAAAAGGCGCGCTGAACGAGGCCGTAAAAAGCTACCGTTTGGGATTGCGCTACGACCCGGAATCGGTCGCGGCGCTCTGCAATTGCGGCGAAACCCTGCAGGTGCAGGGCGAAATTGACGCGGCGGAAGATTGTTATCGCCGCGCGCTTGCAATCGATCCGGATTGCCTCCTGGCCCAGAGCAATCTGCTGGGTTGCATGAATTACAATATCCGCTACTGGCCGCAGGAGCTGTTTGCCGCGCACCGCGCCTGGGCGCAAAAGCACGAAAGCAAAATCGCCCTGTTGCCCCCGGCCGCGATTCCCGAAAGCAAACCGACACTCTTGACAATTGGGTACGTTTCGCCGGATTTCTGCAAGCACCCGGTGAGCTATTTTTTGGAACCGATTTTAAAAAACCACGATCATGGGAATTTTAAAATCGTCTGTTTTGCCGAGGTGAGCAAACCCGACGCCGCCACGGAACGTTTTAAATCCTACGCCGACGTCTGGCGCGATACCGTCGGTTTCTCCGACGAAACAGTGTCGCAAATCGTGCGGCAGGAGAACGTTGACATTCTGGTTGACCTGGCCGGGCATACCGGCGGTAATCGCTTGCCGGTGTTTATGCGCCGCCCGGCCCCCGTGCAAATAACCTATCTGGGATATCCCAACACAACCGGGTGTTCCACGATCGACTATCGCTTGACCGATGCAATTGCATCGCCGGAAGATGAAACGGGCTGGTATAGTGAAACCCTGGTGCGGCTTGCGCCGCTGTTCTGCTGCTTTTCCCCGCCCGGCGATGCCCCGGCGATAAGCGCTCCGCCGTTTGAACACAACGGTTTTATTACCTTTGGTTCCTTGCATAACCTGGCGCGGCTCAATGATAAGGTTCTGGACTTGTGGTGCCGGCTGCTTAAAGAAATCCCCGGTTCACGGCTGCTGGTTTTCCGCAATACGCTGCTGGGCAAAACAAAGGAACTATTGGCGGAGCGCTTTGCCCGGCGCGGCATTGCCGGAGATAGCCTTGACATACGAGACTCTTTTGCCGGAATGGAACATCATTTGTCGGTTTATAGCCGGGTCGATATTGCGCTGGACACGCTGCCCTGGAGCGGACACACCACCGCCTGCGAAGGTTTATGGATGGGCGTTCCCATTATTACACTATCCGGCAACCGTTTTGCCGGGAGAATGGTTACGAGCGTGCTGGAAAATCTGGGGCTGCATGAACTGGTTGCCGCAAGTGAGGATGAATATATCCAGCGCGCAAAAAAGCTGGCCAACGATAAAAGCAGACTAAAAATTTTAAGAAATACGCTGCGGACAACCATGGTAAATTCGGCGCTATGCGACGGCAAAACGTTTACTAAAAAGCTGGAAGAGACTTACGTAAGTTTGTGGGACAAGAAAAACTCCCGCCAATAAATATTTTACCGTAAAAAGCTGAACTCCTGCGGTTAACGTATTAAATCAACCAATTTTTGAGCA
>JAQUMP010000585.1 GCA_028718065.1 Chitinivibrionales bacterium
GCTCAGGGCCACCCCTTTTCCCCTCTCCGATTCGGAGAGGGGCCAGGGGTGAGGTCAAAAAAAAACAAACTCTTATGATGACAATCCAACTCTCCATAATCATCGCAACCTATAATCGTCACGAATCGCTGGCGCGAACGCTGGATGCCCTGAGTCAACAGGAGCTTGCGGGCTGCGAGGTGATTGTGGTGGACCAATCGCCCGATGCTGTTGACAAAGCAGAACAGCTCAAAAAACGCTATCCGGGATTTACATTTCTGAAACGTGCAAAACCCGGCCTTACCGCGGCGCGCAACTTCGGCATCCTTAATTCAAAAGGCACGGTCCTTCTTTTTCTCGATGACGATGCCGTGCCGCGCGGAAGCTGCCTGGAGGAGCACCTGCGCCCCATCCGGCAGGGAAAAGCTTTGGCGGTGGCCGGGCGCATTATACAAAAAGGAACGGCGCACTGGCCCGAAAGCGCCGTTGTCACCGCGATCGATCCGACTACCGGCGAAGCAATCGGTAATTTTGATTTGGACTACGAAGGCCCGGTGTTGTACGCCTGCGGCTGCAATATGTCACTTGCGCGGGAAGCCTTGATTACGGCCGGTCTTTTTGAAGAGCATTTCAGGGGCAACGCCCTGTTTGAAGATGTCGAACTTTTCCACCGGCTCAGGAAAAACGGCGGAACAACCTGGTATAACCCCGCGGCCGTCGCCGAACACTATCACGAACCCGCCGGCGGCTGCAGGAGCGACAAGGGCGCGGATTATCTTATTGATCGTATTCATAACCTTGCGCTCTTTTATACCCGCCACTTAAACGCTCTTCCCCGGATTGGTTTTTTGCGTCATGTCCGCAATATTGCCGAATTCGCCGCGAGACGCCCCGATAAATCGCACGATCCGCGCGTGCTTTACGTTTGTGCAATTGCATTTGCCGCCGGCTGTTTGCACGGCTGGGGAAAACCCAAGGGACCTTCCTTGCCGCGTTAATTAAGTTTTGGAGCGTGTTTAAAAAGCCCTTCCTGGCGTCGCCCGGCTGTAAACGGCCGTCTGCTTTGTTGCGCTCCCTCGCCTTATCTCAGTGGATATGCCTCGGTCGCGCGCCTCGCATCCGGCCATTTTCGCTCGGGCTTTGGCCAACGGCCGGATTTTTTAAACACGCTCTTTGTCCTTTTTCCCGCCCACAACCTATTTTCTCACTGCATTTTAGCCCGATTTATGGTATGATTAAACATTGTCGCAGGGAGTAATTTTTAATGGCACAGAAACCGCCCGACCTGATGAATACCATTGTATCGCTCTGTAAACGTCGCGGGTTTATTTTTCAGTCCAGCGAAATTTACGGCGGGCTCAACAGTTGCTGGGATTACGGCCCCATCGGCGTGGAGCTCAAGCGCAACGTTAAAAACGCCTGGTGGCACAGCATGGTGCATGCGCGCCGCGACATCGTGGGCATCGACGCCTCCATTCTAATGCACCCCAAAGTCTGGGAGGCCAGCGGCCATCTGGCGGGATTTACCGATCCGCTGGTGGATTGCAAAAATTGCAAGGAGCGCTTCCGCGCCGACCACTTAAAAAACCTTGACAAATGCCCCAAGTGCGGCATGAGCGGCACCTTTACCGAGGTGCGCAAGTTCAACCTTATGTTTAAAACGTTTATGGGGCCGGTGGAAGACGCCCAGGCCGTGGTTTTCATGCGCCCGGAAACGGCCCAGGGGATTTTTGTTAATTTCCTGAACGTGCAGCAGGCCTCGCGCCTGAAGTTGCCCTTCGGCATCGCCCAGGTGGGCAAGAGCTTTCGCAACGAAATTACGCCGGGAAACTTTACCTATCGGACACGCGAATTCGAACAGATGGAAATGGAATTTTTCGTGATGCCGGGCGAAGACCAGAAGTGGTACGAATACTGGCTGCAGGCGCGCCGGCAATGGTATATCGACCACGGCATCCGGCCGGAAAACCTGCGCCTGCGCGCGCACGAGCAGTCCGAGCTTGCCCATTACGCCAAGGCGTGCAGCGACGTGGAATACCAATTTCCCTTCGGCTGGAGCGAGCTTGAGGGCATCGCCAACCGCACCGATTTTGATCTTAAGCAGCACTCGCAGCACAGCGGCAAGAGCCTGGCCTATTTCGACGAAGAGACCAAGCAGCATATTTTTCCCTTTGTCATCGAACCCGCCGCGGGCGCCGACCGCGCGACCCTGGCGTTTCTGGTTGATGCCTACACCGAAGAGGGCGCGGGCGACGACAAGCGCACCGTGCTAAAGTTCAAGCCGTCAATTGCGCCGGTCAAGGCCGCCCTGTTGCCCCTTGTCAAAAAGGAGGGCATGCCGGAGAAGGCCGAAAAAATCTATGCCGATTGCATGAAAAGCGGCATTAACGCCCTGTATGACCATGCTTCCTCCATCGGCCGCCGCTACGCCCGCAACGACGAGATCGGCACGCCCTTTTGCGTTACGGTCGACGGCCAATCCATGACCGACGATACCATAACCGTGCGGGAGCGCGACTCGCGCCTGCAGCAGCGCATCGCCGCCACGGCGCTCGTTGATTTTCTCAAAAAGCAACTGGAAGGAAACCTATGAACCGGCCGCATATTTATGTGGTTATGGGGGGTCCATCGGCCGAACACGAGATTTCGCTGCGCTCCGGGCGGTGCGTACTTAAAAACCTCGACCGCGCCCGCTACGACATAAGCGCGCTGGTTATAACGGACAAAAAGGAATTTTATTGTTCCCCCGTCAACGCTGCCATACCGGAAATCGCGGACCTTAAGGATCCCGGC
>JAQUMP010000586.1 GCA_028718065.1 Chitinivibrionales bacterium
TGCGCAAAAGACAATCGACTTTTCTTTTTGATTGGCTTCCTCTAAAAAGATGTTTACGCGTTTGGATTCGCGTTCTTTTATTTCTATAATTTTGTTAAAATCCGGTTCTTCGTAACGTCTGTTTTCTTCGACATCGCCTTCGACAACTTGGTCGTCCGAAGTGTAAATATAATCATCCAGTGTTGTTTTTATCCTCTTAACCTTGAAGGGCGTAAGAAACCCGTCGTTTATGCCCTCCTTGAGTGAGTAAATGTAAACCGGTTCGCCGAAATACCGGTAGGTATCTATGTTTTCGCTTCGTTTAGGCGTTGCCGTAAGGCCCAGTTGAACTGCCGGCTTAAAATATTCAAGAATTGCGCGCCAGTTGCTTTCGTCATTGGCGCCGCCTCGGTGGCATTCATCAATAATAATAAAATCGAAATAATCTGCCGGATATTCGCCAAAATTGGGAAGGGGGTTTCCTTCTTTGTCTAGGCCGCTCATAAAGGTTTGAAAGATAGTAAAAAATATGCTCCCGTTAGTGGGGACCTTGCCGCGTTTTCTTACCTCGTCGGGCTTTATCCGCACCAGCGCGTCTTCGGGAAAGGCTGAAAAGGCGTTAAATGCCTGATCGGCCAGAATGTTCCTGTCCGCCAGGAATAGAATGCGTGGACGGCGGCTGCCATCGCGCTTAAGGTTCCAGCGGGTATGAAAAAGCTTCCAGGCGATTTGAAAGGCGATAAAAGTTTTGCCCGTGCCCGTGGCAAGCGTGAGTAGAATTCTTTGTTTTTCTTCGGCAATAGCTTTGAGCGTATTATTTACCGCGATTTCCTGGTAATACCGGGCGCTTTTTGTGCCGCCGATGTCTTCGTAAGGAACGGAATCAAACTTATCTTTCCAAACGTTTTGAACGGCAAAAGTTTTATGCCAAAGTTCGGCGGGACTTGGAAAAGCGGAAAGGGGTTTTTCTTTGCCGGATTTTAATGAGATTTCGTAAATTTCGTTGCCGTTGGCGGCGTAGGTAAAATCGATATTTAATTTAGCGGCATAGGTTTTTGCCTGGGCCACGCCTTCGCCGACTTCTTCCTGATCGCTCTTGGCCTCGACCACGCCGATTTTTACATTCTTGTAAACCAGAACATAATCGGCTTTCATAGGCTTGGCGCGAATGCCGCCGATTTGAATTTTCCCGGCGGTAATATTGTGCTCACGCAGGACCTTTGAACCTTCGACAATGCCCCAGCCGCTGGCTTTAAGAGCAGGATCGATTAGCTCGGCACGGGTTTCTGATTCGTTCATGACGCAATTGCCGTTCTTGTACTCGTTTCCGTCAATTCGCCGGAAAAAGCTTTTTGAAGAAGGGACTTTTTAAGTTCTTCTAAATTATACAATTTTCGTTGGTAAATTGATTCGAGTTTTTTGGTTTGGGAGGAAAGAGCGTCGAGGGTTGAAACAATGGTAGTCTGTTCTGATTTCGGTGCGTAAATAATTGGAAATTGTCGCAATTCTGTAAGCCCAATAAATTCTTGTGCACCACCTTTTGAGAAAGATTCAACATATTGCTTTGCTTTTCGAGACATTAAATAATACAAAAGATAATACTGGATGATTTTATCGTTCTTTTTAACTAAACATACATTCTTAATGCTAAAAATTTTATCGATATTTACAATACAAGCCATGCCACGGTTTGCGCCAATCATTGAAATTAAAATGTCTCCATACGCGACATTAGACCTTTTATAAAATTTCTCATGGTCATTTTCTGTGATGAATTTGGTATTGCCAAAGGAAAAGCCCTCAGTTCTTATATTTTTTTGTGTTACAAAAGGAATCCCGCTTTTAACATATTGTGGTGAGTCGTGGGTACCATCCTTAACTTCACAAATATCTGAAAGTATTATTTCCCTCCAATCATCCCCCGGGTTCGCAAACACACTCTGCAAATAACTCTCAAAAACCTTTTTGGCATTGACAAGATTCTTTTCCACGATTTCTTTTGCGCGTGAAATGGCGGAAAATGCTTTGTCCAGAATGGCGACGATACGTTTTTGTTCGGGGAGCGGGGGAAGTGGTAAAGCGATGCCTCTCATTTTCTCCTGATTGAGTTTTGGCACCGTTAAGCCGGTTACATATTTGAGTAAATTGCTAAAATTTAAAAAATAGACTATCCAATTATCTAAAACAATCGAACGATTTGGTCGAATAACATGAGCGTGATTATTTACCCAATATTTACCTTCAGCAGTGAATGCCGAACTTTCTCCTGCGTCCCATTTCGCACCGTCTTCACCAATCAGGATTAGTTTTTCATTAAAGATAAAATCATGTACATAATCCAGAATTCCTGTTGCACCATAATAAGGATATTCCCCGGAAGTTCTATCCTTTTTTGATATTGGTTTACGTTTGCTATCCAGCACATCGCAAACTTCCCCCAGCTTTTTTATTTCCCATCCCACCGGCAGTTTCCCGTTTCCTATTTTACCCATTCCACTTTCCCCTCGCCTGCAAACGCGCCCGTGTCATCCGTTCCCGCAATCCGCCCTCTTTCAAAAAATCCTGTTCCAACCTGCGTATCTGCTGGTCAAGAAGGTAATTGGTCTGGTTTATCAGACAAATGGCAATATTCGCCACCACTTCCGGCGGACGGGTTTCTACAAATTCCCGATATGCTTCAAAGGTTGTATGGGCTTTGTTGCCTAATTTTCTTACAAACAGGGCTTCGCGAGAATTTTTGTCCCAAATGGCAAGGTCGCGCACGCGTAAAAAGTC
>JAQUMP010000587.1 GCA_028718065.1 Chitinivibrionales bacterium
CCGAGTTTTTTATTTTTATAAGTTGAACCTAGTGCATCGCAGCAGTCTTCTATTAAAAATAAATTGTTTTCTTTGGCGATTTGGAGCACTTCCTCAACATCATAGGGATTTCCGAGTGTATGTGCCAGGAAAATCGCTCTGGTCTTGGGGCTTAAGGCTTTTCTAATTCTTTCCGGGGTAGTGTTGTAGGTGCCGAGTTCAACATCGACAAATACCGGAATCATATTATGCTGAATAATGGGGTTGACCGTGGTAGGGAAGCCAGCGGCAACGGCAATGATTTCGTTGCCTGCTTTTAGTCGTTTTTCTCCCAGAAGGTGCGAAGTTAGCGCCGTAAAGGCTAGCAAATTGGCCGACGAGCCCGAATTTACAAGCAACGCAAATTCAAGCCCTAAATATGTTGCGAGTTCGGATTCGAACTCCTCGGCAAACCGTCCGGCGGTTAACCAGAAATCAAGAGACGAATCAACGAGCGATGACATTTCTTTTTCATCAAAAACGCGGCCGGCATAGCGAATCGGTGTTTTGCCTGGAATAAAATCTTTATGGCTGAATTTTGCCGTATAGTATTCTTTTACAAGAGATATTATTTCGTCGCGAATTTGTTTTGGGTGGCGCTGGTGCGGCATTAAAAAGTCCTTTTAGGTTATTCCCATTCGTCTATTTTTATCTGCGTGTCGGGTATGCTTTTGGAAGCAAATTCAGTTTTAAAAAATCGGATCATGGCCGGAGGGCCGGATAAAAAACAGACCGGATTAGTCAATTCATTAAATTTTTGCCAGATATGGCTAAAAGAAATCCTGCCGGGAAAATAGGGGTTTGCAGTATTCGTTGGAATTGTTTCCAGAAATATATCCGAAGAAAACTGAGGGAGGTTTTGCAAGCAGTCCGTAAACACATTTTTGAATAAGAGGTGTTCTTCTTTTCGTGCTCCATAGATTAGAATAATTCTTCTGCCCGACGGATTTTGCCGTTCTTGCTCAAGATAAGGGACATAGGGTGAAATACCGGTCCCACCGGCGATCAATAAAATGTCTTTGCTGGAATCACTTACCGTATCGATGCAAAAATTACCATATGGCAGTTTAAGCCAAACCTCTTTTCCGAGGGACAATTCTTTGCTCATGCGCGTTGTGTATTGACCTTGTACGCTATAAACTATTGTTATTTCTTCACTATTGGGGCCCGATGCAATGGAGAAAACACGCGACTCCGGCCAAAAACCGCCTTGGGGATCATAGTCGTCGATGGTAAGGTGAAGAAATTGCCCCGGTCTATATCGTGGGACTTTACGTTCCGGCAATATTTTAAGAGTGTAAACGCCTTCGCCGTGATATAGAATTTCTTTAACGGTAGATTTAATTTTTATAGGGTTTGCCATGGGTCTACTAAGAATCGGTCTTATTTCGCATAATGATTTATAGCAATTCAGGAGAGTGTAAAATATCTTATCTTTCGGAAGGCAGCAACGTCTATTTCAAAGTCCTTCAGGCCGGTTTTGGAATTTTTTATGGTTTCTATTGTGACGGATGCTTTGTGCGGAATATTTTCAACGAGCCAGCTCAGATCAAAGTTGCCCGTGCCCAAATGCATATGACCATCGTTGAATGAGGTAGTCAAACCATCATAGAGGTGAAAGATAGACGGTGAATATTGCAAAAAGCGATTAATGGCCGCTTGATAATCAAGACCTTCAGAAGCTGCATAACAAATTGCATGGCCAAAATCAAGGCAAAATCCCGTTTGAGTTTGTTCAATAATCTCCTTTAATTCTTCGGGGTCGGCGCCAATGCATCTTTCATGATTTAAGCCGATTTTTGGCTTGTTTTCCAGCAAAGCCTTTTTAAAAATATCGGGGAATTCAATTTTTAGTAAATTAATCTGACGCACCGTTTCTTGCGCAGTCCCAATTATTCCGGGATGAAAGATAACAAAGTCGGGGTGCAACAATTTAACATAGAGCTGAATTTCTTCGCAATAAGTTTTATTCTTGCATTGATGATCCTGAAGAGACAAGTTGAAATCCTGCATCGAATGCGGCGCATGAAGGACAAAGGGGATTCCAATGTCTTTCCATTGAGAACCATAGTGTTTGAAGGAATTCGGTTCAGTGAATAATTCAATATAGTCGAAAACTTTCTTTTTAAAAAGTTCCTGGGCCGGTTGAACGTACCATTCGTCGGTGGACCAAAGTTTTAAGCCGATTCGCATTGTTTTAACCGTTCATATTTGTCAATCTGCTCCAAACAAATCTCTCGTGCATTGCGTCGCTCGGCACAACCTTTATACCACGCTACGGTTGCCCAGAGCGCATTTTTAAGGTCCCAATGCGGGCGCCAGCCGAGCAGGGTATGGGCCTTTGAACAGTCAAGTTTTAAAAAAGTTGCTTCGTGCGGTCCCTTGGTATTTCCAAGAGAATATTCGGCTTTTGGTCCCCATTGCGAGCATATTGTTTTTACAAGGTAGCCCACGGTTTGGCAGTCTTGTTCGGCAGGGCCAAAGTTCCAGCTACCCGAATATTTTGGGCCATCCTTGCCGAGGTTTTCCGCAAGGCAAAGATAGCCGCTCAGGGGTTCGAGCACATGCTGCCACGGCCGGACTGCATGCGGGTTGCGCACAACAATGGGCTTGCCTGCCAGAATAGCCTTGATGCAATCGGGAACAATCCGGTCCGTTGCCCAATCGCCGCCGCCGATTACATTGCCGGCGCGGGCGGTTGCGAGCGCAATTTTATGTTTTTTA
>JAQUMP010000588.1 GCA_028718065.1 Chitinivibrionales bacterium
CGTTTCGCAAGCCTTACTTCGTGGAATCGACGGGGTTGCTGTATGGGTTTATTCGGGCCCATTTTAAAAAAGTCCAGCGCGTAAACGACCGGCGCCTGATAAAGTATTTGCGCAGGCAGCAATTAAAAAGGCTTTTTCTTATTCCGGGAATCTGGAAATAGGGCTGCATGCATGCTTCTTTCCATTATCATTGTTTCCTGGAATTGCTATGATTACCTGCAAAAATGCATCGCATCTATTTACCGGCAAACCCAAGGGCTGGAATTTGAAATAATCGTCGTGGACAATGCCTCAGCCGATAATACCGCGCAACGCATCGCGGCCGTATTCCCGCAAGTAAAGGTCATTCAAAGCGGCGGCAACCTGGGTTTTTCCCGGGCCAATAATCTGGGGTTTGCGCAGGCGGCCGGAAAGTATTTGCTTTTTTTAAACCCGGACACCCAAATCGTGGACAACGCCCTTTTTACCATGGTAACGCGGTTTTCCACCCTTAAAAATGCCGGGGCCGCCGGGTGCCGCTTGGTAAACTCCGATCTGAGCCTGCAAACCAGCTCGGTCCTGCCTATTCCCACCATTTTAAACCAGATCCTTACCGTAGAATTTTTAAGGCTTGCCGTGCCGCATAGCAACCTGTGGGGGACGCGTGCGCTTTTTAACGGCGAGCGCGTGCCGCAGGAAGTCGAGGCGCTCTCCGGCGCTTGCCTTATGGTAAAACGCGAAGCGTTCGAAGCGGCCGGAAAATTTAATACGGATTATTTCATGTATTCCGACGACGTGGATCTCTGTTATTCCGTGCGGCAAAAAGGATATGGCGTGTACTACATCGGCGAAGCAACCGTCATCCACCATGGGGGAAAAAGCACCAATAAGTCCGGTCCGGGAAACTTGAGCGTTCTCATGATGAAGGAATCCACCTTTATTTTTTTAAAAAAAAGCCGCGGCGCGGGTTATGCGCGCCTGTATAAAACATGTTTTTTGGGCGCATCGGCCGCGCGGCTGGCCGTGTTGGCGCTGGTTTTGCCCCTCTTTTTTATCGCGGGCAAATACGATTCCGTAAAGCATTCCTTGCGCAAATGGGTAACAATATTTGAGTGGTCGTCGGGATTGGAACAATGTCCGAAGCTGCCGTAAATTCCGCGCTTAACCCCAATCCGCTGGTTATCCTGTGGATCGCGTGCATGGGCATTGCCCTGGTTTTAGTGCCGCGAAAGTACGTCCTCTTTCCGCTGCTCATGGTGGCCGCCTATATTACCCTTGGTCAATATGTAATGGTCGGCCCCGCGCATTTTACCATGCTGCGCTTCATGGTTCTTTTCGGCGTAGTGCGCATGGTCCTGCGTAACGATTTTACGTTTTCTTTTCATGCGGTCGATAAGGCCGTGATTTATTGGGTAATTTCGTCGATCGTTACCTACACCATTTTGTGGCAGACGCCTCAGGCGCTCATTAACCGGCTCGGTTTATGTTTCGATTCGTTCGGTATCTATTTTTTGTTCCGGGCCTACCTCGCGGATTTCGACGACATCGCACGCGTGGTTTCGTTCTGCGCGCTGCTCATGGTGCCCTTGGCCGGGTCAATGATTATTGAATATACCACGGGCAGAAACCCTTTTGCCGTCTTGAACGGCGTGCCCCTATTGTCCGAAGTCCGCAACGGTCATGTACGTTGTCAAGGAAGTTTCCGGCATCCGATCTTAATGGGCACCTTCGGCGCCACGCAAATCCCGCTTATTATTACGCTCTGGTGGCGCAATAAAATGTCCCGGACAATAGCTATCGCGGGCCTCCTGGCGGCGGCAATCATCGTTTACTGCTCGGGCTCCAGCGGCGCGTTCATGGCGGGGCTTTACGGAATCGTAGGCTTGGGTTTCTGGTTTTTGCGGGACCGCATGCGCATGGTACGCTGGGCGCTCGTCGTTGGGCTGGTTATTATTCAGCTCATCATGAAATCCCCAATCTGGTATCTCATGGCGCGTTTAAGCAGCGTAACCGGAGGCACCGGTTGGCACCGGGCGTACCTTATCGACCAGGCCCTGCGCTACCTTAACGAATGGTGGCTCGTGGGGACCAAGGTCACGGCGCATTGGATGCCCACCGGCCTGCTTATCGATCCGACCAAAGCGGACATTACCAACCAATATCTGGCCCAGGGCGTTAACGGCGGGCTTTTGACCATGGTTTTATTTATTCTCATTATCGTGCGCGCCTTTAAAGCCGTCGGTAATGCCACACGCGATCTTGCGGAAGGGGAATTTGCCGACCGGATTGTTGTTTGGTCCATGGGCGCCGCGCTGTTTGCCCACACCGTCGCTTTTATTTCGGTCTCTTATTTCGATCAGATATCGGTGTTCTGGTTTTTTTTAATCGCCGTAATGGCGACCGCGCATAAAATTGCCGCTGCGCAAAAAGCGATGGCGTCAATCAAGCCTGCGCGGACCGCCGCGGTGCCGCAATCGCCTTGGGAAACGGTTGCGTCCGGAGGCTCATGGTCATGAGAATACTATTTGTAAATAGTACCTTTGTGGTATTGTGCGCCGCCTGCCTTTGTTGCGGGCGGGGGCTCTACATCGACTTTGCAAACGGCAACGATGCCAATGCCGGGAACGCGCCTCCGGCCGCCTGGCAGCATTGCCCCGGCGACGTCGCCGCCGCGGGGCGGGCGCGCGGCGCCGCATTACAACCGGGGGACACGCTTTTTTTTAAGGCGGGTGTTATTTACAAAGGGCAAATAGCGCTG
>JAQUMP010000589.1 GCA_028718065.1 Chitinivibrionales bacterium
GAAGCGGTGTTCGCACGCTGCATTTCCGCCCAAAAAGAAGCCAGGGGACGGGCGTCGTTGACGTTGGGAACAAAAACGGGCCGCTATAGCGGCGATATAAAAGGCTTCTGCGACGATCTGGGGCGCGCGCTCTACGCCGCTAAAATAGTTTCCTACACGCAGGGGTTCATGCTGCTTTTGCAGGCCGGCCGCGCCAATGGCTGGGAGCTGGATTTAAGCGCGATCGCGCGGATCTGGCGCAAAGGGTGCATTATTCGCAGCGTGTTTCTGGACCGCATCGCCGAGGCCTTTGCAGCGCGCCAGGCGCCGGAGGCGCTCATGCTGGCGCCCTATTTCAAAGATGCCCTTAACAAAAGCGAAAGAGCCTGGCGGACGGTTTGCAAAACGGGCGTGGAGCTAAAAATCGCCCTGCCGGCCATGAGCGGCGCGCTCATGTTTTTTGACGCCTACCGCTGCGATCGCTCCGGCGCCAACATGCTGCAGGCGCAACGCGATTATTTCGGCGCGCACGCCTACGAACGCATCGACCGGCCGCGGGGGGAATTTTTTCACACCGACTGGACCGGGCATGGCGGGACGACCGCGTCCGGCGTTTACGGGGCTTAATGCACCGGCGCGGTGATGGCCGGTTCCGTGCCGGGAATATGCAAGGAATCCGAAGGGGCGGGAATTAAAGCGGTACTGTGGGTAGTATCGGTTGGGACTGGTTTTAAAGCGTGAATGTTTGTTGTATCCGTTGGGGCGGGCTTTACGCCCGCCCTTTCCTGATTTACGCCCGGCTCTACGGGAACCGGCGCCTTTGACGGATGCACATTGCGGATAAGTTCGAGACCCAGCAGCAGGCGGCTGCTGAAGAATTCGATCGCATCCTTAGGATTAATCGCCTGTGGATTAATATCCTCGCGCAGCAGGCGGCGCCCACTCGTAGTGAATCCTCCATACCATGTTCCCACATAGCCGATCTCGCCGATAAGGCCCCACGCCCTTGAAACCGGAAAAACACTACGGCCGCTGATTTTAAAAGAAAAACCGTACCCCCGCGCATCTAAGGACCGATTTGTCAAACGGGGCAGAAAAGGGGCGAAAGAATCGCTGTACTGGGATGTTTTGCCATAGGTGGACTTAAGCGCAATCAAAGCCAGCGGAATGGCGTAGAGCCCCGCCGAAATGGTGGTGCGCTGCGAATTGTTGACCTTTAAATATTCTTCGTTAAGCGCCCGGTTATAGGTGCCGCCGAGGCTGAAACTGTAAAAGCCAAGGGATTGATTAATAAGAATCTGGTCGACCAGCGAATCGTTTTGCAGCGCCGCCTGCATGGATTTAGACAGAAAAAAGCCGGATATTTCCAGGTCGATTGAATGCGTTTTGTCAACGATGGGCGTCAGGGACAGGGTCAGCGGAAACGCGGCGGTATACGCGTCCGGGTGCTGCCGCAGCGCAAGGCGCGGCTGGAGCGCGCCCAGCAGGGAATCGCTGAGGCCGTAATAGGAAAACGAGTCCGGCAGCAGGCTTTGCCATAATGTAAAGATATAGTTTTCACCGAGCGTCCAGCCGCCGCCCAGGCCCCAATAGGGCCGGTTGCCGACGGAAATTGCGGTGTCCGGCACCGGCGTTGTGAAAGCCGTCCCGGTGAAGGCGCCCTTGAGGGGGCCGCTTTGCGGGGCCGTTTTAGGCGCATCCTGCGGCGTTTTGGCCGTGGGCGCGCGTGCCGTGTCCGTACCAAGGGGAGCGGGCAGCGTGTCCGGGGTGCTCGGCTTTTGCGCGAACAGGGTAGCGGTACAAACAAGAATAATAAAGAGAAAGCCGGTAGGATTCATTGTAAAAATTATGTTCTTTTGTTTTTCGTAAACACCACGCAATTTCCCGTGCCCTTGAGTTCCAGCGAATCGGCGCATTTTTGGATAAGGTACAAGCCGCGGCCTTTGTCTTTGTTAAGGTTTTCCAGTTTCGTCGGGTCCATCATGGCGCCGAGGGAGAAACCTTCGCCTTCGTCAATGACCGCTACGGTCGCGCGCGCGGCCGTTACGGAGAAAATAACGGTGACCGATTTCTTGGGATCGTTTTTATTGCCGTGCTCCAGCGCGTTAAAGACAAGCTCGTTGAGGCATATTTTTACATGATGGATTTCGTCTTCGCCGAAAAGGCGCTCCTGCATGCATTCGTAAATCCGGCCGAATTGGGCCAGGCCCTCCACAAACCGTTGAAAAATAATCATCTGAACGGCCGAATCGAGCGGGTCGAAGCCGGCGCGTTTGCAGAGACTTTCTTTAAGACCGCTGGAGGTGAATTCGGCCACGATCAGGGTGTAGTCGTCTTCGTAGGAAAATTGGGAAAGACGCTCCTGGATCGCCGGAATAATTTCGTCGATGGCCAGCGAATTGCAGGAGGCGACGATGTCCGAAAAATTCCGGTACCCGAAGCGGTGCTTGCGGGTATTGTTTTTTTCGACGATTTCGTAAATACCGTCGGTAAAGAGATACAACCGGTCGCCCTTTTCAAAGGTGAAGGATTGCTGCTGGTATTGCGGGTTTTCCACCATGCCGATAAAGGTGCCGGAACTGGTGAGCGTAAAAATTTCGCCGCTGCGGCGCACGACGATGGGCTGCGGATGGCTCGCGCGCGTAAAGGTAATCGTATTGGTGAGCAGGTCGATGATTCCCAGGAAGCCGGTAAGGTAGTGCTCGGTATGAATATTGGAAATAACGTCGCGGTTGATGTTTTGCATAATATCCG
>JAQUMP010000590.1:0-613 GCA_028718065.1 Chitinivibrionales bacterium
AATCAAGTTCCATCCTCTAAAATATAATATCGGACATCTGCTGGGGCGAGTTTAAGATTCCAAAACGGGCCCACAGCGGCTGTAATCAAGAAGTGGGAAAATGCTCTATTGAGTCGCGATGATTTTTCTGGACAACGTCGATAAACGTTTTTAAATTTTCCCCAAAGTGACTCTGAAACGGCGTTACGGTAATTACCGGAGTTACGGTTACGGTTTCACCTTGGAGCTTAAACGCCGCGGCGCCCAGGTCCTTGCCCAAGCGCTCTTTGGCGATCCGGCCGCCGTTTTCGTCGGTCATGGGAAGAACGACAAAAGGCAATAATTCCTCGGGCGTATCGCCCAGCATTCCGACCAGGTCCAGGTCGCGGAAGAATTTTAGCAGGTGCGCGAAAACGCCCGGTAGTATCCAGGCCTTTTCGCCCGGCGAAATCGCATGCGCTTGACCGGCGCGATTAATCCGCGCTATCGAAAGCGTTAAAATACAAAAGGGCGTTTTATGCCGGTTAAAGCGTTGCACCTCTTTTTGGGTCAGGAAAAGCGTGCTGTTGGCGTTAATGACGTCCTTGGGAATTTGCGGGGCGCTTTGCACCTGCGCTATGCCCTCGGAGCCCAC
>JAQUMP010000590.1:623-2727 GCA_028718065.1 Chitinivibrionales bacterium
TTTGATTTCTTTTAAAAGATCGTCCAGGCTCATGCCGAAACTTTTGGCGGCATCCGTGAGGGAGGTGACCAGGTCCTCGGCTTTAAAATCGTGCGCAAGGCCTTCCACGAGCTGCAAATAGTCCGCCGGCGGCATGTTGTCGGCAAGCAGGCCCTTGCGCAGGGCGGGCAGCAAACGCTTGAGCTCGTTGATGTCGGGGACCATACGCTTGACAATAGATATAAGACGCTTGATGGAAACGGCGCCGCCGGCGTATTCCTCCCGGATCAGGCGGATGAGCACGTCCTTGGTGAGGATGTCCATTTCCGTCATCAGTTCTTCCTGCAGAGCCATGATCGAGCCGGTGGCCTCGCTCAGCCGCTGGTTCTGGGCAATGCGCGCCTTTAAGGCCAGCACGGTTTCCATGATGGCCTCGATGCTCGGAAAACCCCCGGTTTCCGCACCGCCGGCATGCAGGCGCTGGTTGACGGCGCGCACCTCTTGCAGAGAGAGAAAATCGGTTGATTTTATCAAGGGTTTTTCCACAACCGCGTCATAAACAACCCCCGGCTGCGCGGGTTCGGTCTTGAGGGTATAGGCGTCTTTTTTTACCACGGCGTCATCCATGGTCACTTTTTGATACATGACATAATTGACCCGTATGGATTGTATGTTTTGAGCCTCACAGGCGGCCTTGAGAGTTTCGACGCCCCGGTTCATAACGGCCTGATTGCAAAACAGTTGCATGAATTGCTGCGTTTCCTCGATGGAAATCCGCCGCTCAAAAGTAAAGGAATGGATCCCGAATTTTTTTAAATAAACCACCAGGCGTTTTACGTTGACGGCACGGTCGACCTGGAAACCTTCCAGGAACAGGGCGTCGAGTTCCACCATCAGGGTCAGGCGTTCGTAGGTTAGGAGCGGCTCTTTTATAGCGGAGAAAAACGAATCGCAGGCATAAAGCATCGTGGGATGCGCAGGACCGTACATTCCGGAGGCATTAAAGGCATTATTAAAAAAACGGACGGCGGCTTCGGCCTGTTTTTGCCCGAACGAAGGTTGTTTGCCGGGGCCCGCGGTTGCCATTACGCCACCCTCCCCGGACCGCCCGCGGCGCCCACCGGGCAGAAGCGGGTTTTAAAGGCCGCAAGGTCATCGGTAAAGGAGCGGCAATCCTGATAGCGGTCGCCGGGCTTGCCGGCAAGCGCCCGCAGAATGATGTCTTCGAGCTCATTGTTTACAAGAGGAGAAACCTGCGAGGGCTTTTTGGTAAAAAGATTGGCGTGGTCGCATATTTTTCGGATTAAAATTTCCTGCGGGGTCCGGTCTCGGACAGGCAGGCCGCCGGCGACCATTTCAAAAAGGATCATGCCGAGCGCGTAAATATCGGAGCGGCCGTCGGTGGTTTCGCCGCCGGCCTGCTCGGGGGCCATGTAAAGCGGGCTGCCGATGACATTGTCGCCCTTTTGGATCTCCGCCTGCGCGGTTTTGGCAATGCCGAAATCGGCGATAAGCGGACGGTCCGTTTCGTGGTCCATAAGGATATTGGACGGCTTGATGTCCTGGTGGATTACACCCTTGTCATGCGCATATCCCAGGCCGCTCAGCACCTGTAAAATAATATCGAGGGTTTGCCCGAGCGGCAAGATGCGCTTGGCCGGCAGCGGGTGCAGCAGGCGGTCTTTTATTACGCTGTCAAGGTCCGAGCCGTCGATAAGCTGCATGACCTGGTAAAAGAAATCGTCGGTCTCGTCCATTTCGAAAATCGGGATAATATTGGGATGATTAAAAATCGCCACGGTCTCGGCTTCGTCGCGGAATTGTTGCTGGGCAATGGGGTTATGGGTAATAAGTTTCGGCAGGATTTTTACCGCCACCTGCCTGCGCAGGGTTTTTTGATAACCGATAAATACGATCCCCATGGTGCCCCGGCCGAGCTCTTTAATGAGAGTGACCTTGCCAAGGTCGCGACCGATAAAGGGCCGAGGATCTATGGAAGCAATATCGGGCATAGTCTACCTGATTTTCCTACGTTGTTATTTTGGGGATCCGCGTCTCTAACTAATATAACAAAAATTTAAACGGTTTTTTGGGAAATAATATGCCGCAAATTTCGCTGAAAGAT
>JAQUMP010000591.1 GCA_028718065.1 Chitinivibrionales bacterium
TAAAAGGATCAAACTTTACATTACAAAAATCGGAAGGAGCGCAGGCGCCGCTGGGCCGATACCAGTTATTAATCTGACTATTATTACACAAGTCTGCCAGAATAACCATTTTGCGGTCCGGTGTAAGAGTGTCCTGAACCATGCCCATTCTCGCACCAGCAGAGCCGCAAGACCCTCCCATTTCAAAATTATTGTTGAGCGTTCCGCTGCCAATCACCGGATTAGTGTGATAATCGTAATAGGTAACGGGAACATAAAAGCTGTCCGGGAAAGCGGCCTGGCCGCAAGCGGTTAAAACAAAAAAGGTTAAAAGAAATAAACAGCCGCCGCTTACTTTGATTGCAAACTCTTTTTGTTTCATATTTCCTTCCCTGTACCGGTAAAATTACCAACGCCGCCCGGCACATTGACGCCGGCGGCGCTCGCGAAAAAAATCCGAATTTAAAATAAAAGCGCTTAAAAAAACGTTACAAATAAAACAAAAAACAATTTAATCGGCATTGTTTTTTAAGCGAAAAATATTTAAATAATTGCTCCGGCAAAATAAGTAATTGCCGGAGCAATAAAATATACCCTCAGGGCATATAGGTAAATTTAGATTTTAACGTCTGAATGATTTTACCCTTGGCGTCGCTACCGCTCACGGCCAGAATATAGGCTCCCGGCGAAACTCCTTTTTCCGCAAGATTCAGGGTAAACATTCCGTTGGTCGCAGCCATGCGGCTTTCGAGCACCTTTTGGCCCGACATGCTATACATCCGGCAAACGGCCGCCGCCTGCTGTGTTAAACCCGACTGATAATTAATAACGAGCTGTCCGTTTCTAAACGTCGACTTGAGCTGCATTGACATAAGGCGATTGTTGCGGTCCTTCATAACTACGCCCACCGCCGGAATCGAAACAACCGTCTGGTCGGCTTTCTGCGTAAGATAACTCAGCATCGCCCAGTCGGCATCTTTGCCGAGGCCAATGAGGCGAACGTCGTCGATGCACCCCTTAAAACAACTCTGGGAAAATCCGCCGATATTAAAATTATGCGTGCCGCCGCCGCCGCTCCCCATGGGTCCGGCAGGAGGATAAAAAGTCGGTTCGGCATCGGTAATGGACGCGGCTGATGTTCCATTAATATATAAAACCATCGCGCCACTTGTTGCATCGAAGGTGCCTACGATGAACGTCCAGGTCTGGAGTGGCAGCGCTCCGGTTTTGCTCCCGCAATGTCCGGCGGTTGCTGCAATTGACGGATCCACATCACCGCGCTCAAATTCGACCGTGGTGCCATCGTGTCCGCTGTTGGTATCGCCGCTCAACAAAGAGTAGGAGTTGTGCCATCCGGCGCCGTCACAGTAGTCGAGGATTTTCGGAAAGCCCGCGCGATAAGAATCCTGCCATACCCAAGCCGAAAGCGTAAAGCTTCCTGCCGGTTCAAATTGCGGATTAGGGTTGATGGCGGAACCGAGAAAAACTTGACCATCGCCGCCGTTGTACATGCACTGCCCGAGAATGCCGACTCTTTTAGTTGGCGGCGGAGTACCGTTCCGGTGGCCGACAGTCGCGTACGAGGATTGATCGGTAAACTGAGCGTTTGCGCCGCCCGCGGGAAATTGCATGGCAAGCCTGAATCCTTTGGCCGAATCAAAAACCGCCGCCGAATTGGATTCTGAAACGGCGCCTGAGTTACCCCAGTACATTTTTATCTGGTTGGAAGTGCCGGCGGTAACCTGGTCCATAAGAACCCAAACCATGGTTGAATCGAGTACGTTGGCGTCATAACGTTCAATATAATACGGCAACGCCGTGCCGTCGGACTTGGAAAAACGCAGATCGGTCAGTGCCGTTGCGTCGGCCTGGTCGTAAGGAAAATTGCCGGTTGTAAGGCGCACGGCCAGCGGGAAATTAACTTGGTTATTGGTAATGCCGGAAGCGTCGATGGTAATGGTTTCGTTGTGCGCCCAGGCGGAATAGTCGGCGGTCGAGGCGGAAACAAAAAAGCAAATTCCCATCAGGAATGCCGCTATTACGCCCCGCTTGATGATGTTTCGTCTTCTCGTCGCCATGAAGCCCCCTCCTTGAATAATTAAAAAATTACGTGATGGTTTAAACGGTTATTAAAAAATCCACCCGAACAAAGGCGGAAAATTTTCTTTATTGTAAAGACCAATTCTTACTATAACGACTTAAATCCGATTATAGGAAACCGCGGATTTAAAATATATACTTATTAAATGAGAAACAACAAAAAAAAGTCTGTTGAAAGAGTCGCGGGGACCGGGTAGATAATCGTTAAAAACAAATGGGTGGCTGACCGGTCTCGAACCGGCAACCTCTGGAACCACAATCCAGTGCTCTAACCAATTGAGCTACAACCACCGTCACTTTAAAATGGGATCAGAATATAGCTTTTTTATCAGCCGGTGGCAATAATTCAGCTTAAATTATTTGTTGGCGTTGGCCAATAAAAATGATACATCCAGAGAATTAATTAATTTTGCGGCGAGACTCTCTTCCCAAAAGGCCTGCGCGCCCGCCCTGCCGTGGGTACCGACGGCAATGCAATCCACGTTCCGATTGCGCACGAATTCCTTGATCTTTTCCAGCACGTCGCCGCGCTCGACGGTCGCCTTTACCTCTAAACCTTCCCGGGAAAGTTTCTGCGCGATTGCCTGACAATAGTGCGCGGCATTTTCCACCTCCATATCGAGCTGTGCCTGCGCCGCGGTCGG
>JAQUMP010000592.1 GCA_028718065.1 Chitinivibrionales bacterium
CCATATCCGCCAAAAACGGCTCGTTTAAACACCGCGGCCATCTGGTCAATATAATCGACACCCCGGGCCATGCCGATTTCGGCGGCCAGGTTGAGCGCGTGCTTAAAATGGCCGACGGCGCCCTGCTCCTGGTTGACGCGCAGGAAGGTCCCATGCCGCAAACCTACTTCGTGCTTAAAAAAGCGCTTCTGCTCGGGCTCCCCATTATCGTGGTCATCAACAAAATCGACCGGCCCAACGCCCGGCCGGTATGGGCCGTAAATCAGGTCTTTGATCTTTTTGTAAAGCTCGAAGCTCCCGACGCCCTGCTTGATTTCCCCATTGTCTACGCTTCCGCCAAGGAAGGCTACGCGCGCAACGATCCCGACGACGACAGCATGGACCTGGAGCCGCTCTACGAAAAAATCATCACGCATATTCCCGCCCCCACGGGCGATCCGGAAGCGCCGTTGCAAATGCTGGTTAATACCATCGAGTATTCTTCCTATCTGGGGCGCCTGGGCATCGGCAAAATCACGGCCGGCACCCTGAACATCAACAAGGAAATCGTGGTGGCCCTGCGCGATGGGTCGCTCATTCCGGCGCGCATTACCAAGGTTTACAAATTCGAAGGCGTACTCAAAGTGCCCACGGAGACCGCCTCGGTAGGCGAGATCGTGGCCGTGGCCGGCATGGACGAGGTAACCGTCGGCGTAACTTTTACGGACCCCCTAAAGCCCAACCCGCTGCCGCCCATGCCCATCGATCCGCCCACGATTTCCATGAATTTTATCCCCAACGACTCCCCCTTCGCCGGCACCGAAGGCCGTTTCGTGACCAGCCGCCATCTTTTGGAGCGCCTGCACCGCGAAACCCTGTCCGATGTGGCGCTTAAGGTGGAAGACCTTACCGATGTAATCGGCTGCGCCGTTTCGGGCCGCGGCGAGTTGCATTTGTCAATTCTTATCGAACGCATGCGGCGCGAAGGCTACGAATTCCAGGTAACGCGGCCGCAGGTAATCATGAAGGAAATAAACGGTCAGAAACTCGAACCGTACGAAGAGCTTACCGTGGATGTGGACGAAAAATATGTCGGCATCGTGATTGACAAACTGGGACGGCGCAAAGGCATTATGCTTTCCATGGAACAGCATAGCGGGCTCAACCGGCTCATATTTAAAATCCCCACGCGGGGCCTTTTGGGCTACCGCTCGGAATTTATGACCGACACCAAAGGCATGGGCACTTTAAACTATGTTTTCGGCGAATACGGCCCTTATGCCGGTGATTTTCGCACGCGCCAGAACGGCGTGATGATTACCAAAGACACCTGCACCACGGTGGGATTCGGGCTTTTTCATTTGCAGGAGCGCGGCATAATGTTTTTAGGCCCGCAGGTAAAAGTTTACCGGGGGCAAATCGTGGGCGAACATTGCCGCGAAAACGACCTTACGGTAAATCCCGGCAAAGAAAAAAAGCTTTCCAACATGCGCTCCAGCGGCTCCGACGAAGCCATCATGCTCACGCCCGCCCGCCAGATGACGCTGGAAGACTGCATCGCCTATATCAACGACGACGAACTCGTGGAAATCACGCCCCTGGCCATCCGTTTGCGCAAGCGATCAACATAACGCTCCATTTTTTTAAACCCTTCGATACGACCGAAATGCGCATTGCCAGATTATGCTTGTTTTGCAAAAGCGCATAAATTGATTTTTAGCATTCCTACCTTTTTGTCGGCTTAACGAAATATGAATCTTGCCGCGCCTAAAACATCCGCCGCGTGGCGGGATATTTGGCTTGCAAAGCTTGTAAATTCCTGCGTTGCGAACGAGCTTAAACCACCGACGACGGCAGGATTTGTTGACTTTATTGGCCGATTTCTTGAGTTGCACTCGTGCCATCCGGCGAAAATTCCGCTTGAAGCGGTTTCTGCTTTTCCTGTGCAAAATAGCAAGTCCGAAAAGCAGGCCAAATTCTGCCGCGACGCCTTGCTGTTTTTTTATGAAAATGTAGCGCCATCGGAAGATCATATAAATATCCTGCGAGATCGAAAAATTCCTCCTGTGATTCCCCCATTTGACAAAAACGCATTAATCGACCAACTAACCGAAGAATTAAAGGTGCGGAATTACAGTAAAAGAACGGTTGATAATTATTGCAGTAACGCCGCGGGGTATCTTGCCTGGCTTGCGAGTGTGCCGGCTGCGGGCGATTGCGGAAAGATCAAAGAGTATTTATTATTGCTTCGGGAAAAAAAATATGCGCCGCGCACGATAAATTTGGTGGCGGCATCACTGCATTTTTTTTATGAAAATGTGGTCAAATTGCCTTACGAAATAAAAGACGTACCCCGCATGAAAACCGGAAGGGCGCTCCCCAAGGTTTATTCGCAGGAGGATGTCGGCAATATTATAAATGTTGTCAAGAACAATAAACACCGATTAATTTTAATGCTTGCCTATGGTTGCGGGTTGCGTCTTTCGGAACTTCAAAATCTTCGGCCTGCGGATTTTGAGTTTGATCGAAATCTTATAAATATCCGCCACGCCAAGGGAAACAAAGATCGGGTCGTCATGTTGGATGACGTGCTTAAAAATGATCTTAAAATATTCCTGAAGAATGGAAAAGGAAAAACCTGGGTATTCGAAGGCGCATATCCTGGATTGTTCTAACTACCAGATAATGAGTCCTGCGATTTAGGAAAAATGGGTAACACTTAAATGATAGGAGAACTATCAAGG
>JAQUMP010000593.1 GCA_028718065.1 Chitinivibrionales bacterium
GGCTTAGGGGAGGATCGATGGCGATCCAGTTAAAGCCGGAGGCCTGCAGGCTCGTGCGCAAGAGTTCTTCGCCGCCGCCCAGGGTAACGGTGTTGGCGTCCGCATCGATGCGCGTAACGTAAAGCGGTTTACCGGCGGCAATGCCCAGGCCCTTACGCTGGCCGATGGTATAGGCGCTAATGCCCCGATGTTGCCCCAGGATTTTACCGCCGGCATCGACAAAGTCGCCGCTGTGGGACGCAAGGTCGAACGTTTGACGATAATCACCCGAACAAAAATCCTGGCTCTCGACTTTGTCGGCGGTCAAAAGGTCGAATTTCCGCGCGATGGCGCGGACTTCTTCTTTTGTCAATGTTCCCAGCGGGAACAGCACGCGCGCCAGTTGGCGCTGCGAAAGCATGCACAAAAAATAGGACTGGTCTTTTTTTAAATAGACCGCCTTTTTAAGGAGCGCGCCCTTAAGGTTGGCGTCGCGTTCAACGCGCGCATAATGGCCGGTGGCGAAAAAATCGCACGGGATATTTGATTCGACCGCTTTTTCCAAAAGAAGGCCGAATTTAATGCGGCTGTTGCAGCGTACGCAGGGATTGGGGGTCCGGCCGTTTTTATATTCATTTTTAAAATAATCCAATACAACCGATGCGTATTCCGCCTGAAGATCGAAGGTGTAATAGGGGATCGAGAGCTTGGCGGCGACCGCGGCCGCGTCCCGGACATCGTGTTCTTCGTCGGGGCCATAGCATCCGCCAACGGAGGAATCTCCGGCATGAGCTTGCCCATTAAATATTTTCATGGTCACGCCGACAACGCTATGACCCTGTTCCTTGAGCAAGGCGGCCGCAACCGAGGAATCGACCCCGCCGCTCATCCCCACGACAACGTTCATAAAAGGTCCTTTAAAAATTAATCACAATATATTTTATTGAAAACAATGCCTCCCATTATTATTATTGCCATCATTCTTGCTTTCGCCGGCGCTGCTTTTTCGCGTGCGCAAACTCCCGATACCACCCTTACCGTAATCGTCAGCGGCGACGCCCACGGCATGATCGAAGCCTGCGACTGTCCCCAGGACCCGGGCGGCGGCCTGCCCAAGCGGGCGACCCTTATAAAGCAGGTCCGGCTTTCCTCGCAGACCCTGCTGCTGGATTCCGGCGGATTTTCGGCCGGCGGAATTTACGATCCGTATACCGAAGGCCGGGCGGCCGATTCGGCGCGCACCGAAATCATGCTGCGGGGCATGGGTGCGCTTGGTTACGACGCCGTTGCCGTCGGCGACGATGATTTACAATTGGGATATTATTGGTTGCACCGCCGGGCCGATTCGGCTGAAGTGCCGCTGGTTTGCGCCAATTGTTTTTCAAAAAAAGGAACGCCCCTTTTTGAACAGTACCGTCTGGTGCGCAAAAACGGGATTACCTTCGGCATAACCGCCTTGCTTACCACGGAAAAACTTTTTCCGTACGACTCGTCGGTTGTGGTCGGTGATCCGGCCCGGACGCTCAAAAAAATATTGCCGCAATTAATCAAAAAAAGCGATTATCAGATCGTGCTGGCGCATGCCGGCCAGGGTTTTTGCGATTCGATAACCAAGTCATGCCCCATGGTTGCGCTCATTGCCAACGGGCACCGCAAGCAATCAACCGATGCGCTGCAATCCAACGGCCCCACGACCATCATGCAATTCGGGTATCTGGGAAAATTACTTTCATTCGCCGTGGCAAAGCCCGAAAAACCTCTGCTCCGGATAATCCGGTCGGGCTGGCTCACCGTTGATAATTCCGTTCCCGATGACAGCGATATGCTGCGTATCGTGCGCCCAAAACAGAGCGTTCAGACCCCCGCAAGAAGCGACAATTTCGACCTGTATATCATGAGTCAATGTCCCTACGGGTTGCCGGCATTGCAGGAAATGGTGCAGTTGCAAAAGCGGGCCGCCGACGCTAAGGTGTCGGTTTGGTTCATCGGCAGCGTGGGGGCGGATTCTTTGCCGACCTCGCTGCATGGCGAAAACGAAATTTCCGACGAATTGCTCTGGCTCGGGCTGCAAGCGCTCTATCCGGCGCGGTGGAATGAGTTTTTAGATCGGAGGTCGCGCTCGATTGCCGTATCCACCGGGAGCATATTCGATTCGATGGTTGTTGACAAAAAACGCATTGAGCGCTGGGTCGCCCGGAACGGCCCGGCAGCCCTGCGCGAGCACTACCGCCGTTCCACGCGTCTGGGCATTACCGCATCGCCGACGCTTTTATGGAACAACCGTCCTTTCGACCGGGAAATAACCCGCGCGCGGGTAGGGTTCCAGCTTTGCCAAAGCGGCGCGCGTCCCGGCGTATGGTGCGACTCGCTGCCGCAATGTTTCGAAGACGGCGATTGCAGCAAACCGGGCAAGACCGGCCTTTGCAAGCAGGCGCAGTGTTTGTTTTTTGACGCACATCCGTTTACTTTTACAACGCTTGTCGCCGAATCAACCGTTTTGCATCCCGAGGAGGAGTTTGCCCGGACGACCCGGCAGCTTTTCCCCGCCGCGCGCTTTGAGACCGTTTATGCCGGAAGTAAATCCGGCCAAAAGCTGCTGCAACAATTTTCCCCGGCGGCCTTGCCCTGGTATTCTTTCGAAAAAACGGTCGATCGCGAAACCAATTTCAGCAAAATCCAGTCCGGCGTTAAGGCGCAAAACGGCCACTATGTTTTTAAAGACGATATCGCCCCGGGG
>JAQUMP010000594.1 GCA_028718065.1 Chitinivibrionales bacterium
TGGTTACCTCGGGAAAAATTCTATTTATCCACCGGCTCTACTCCGGGGCCGCGGCCTATTACCTCAAGCTGATCCTGGAGCTCTTTGATCTTGACGAAAAGGAAGTCTGGGAGCGGCTTATCGCCAAACGCAAAGAAACCTTCTCCGCCGAGGCCCGGCAGCGCTTGCGGCAAACGCGGGCTTTTGCACCGATAAAGGACCCTTTATGAAAGACGAACGCGGCGAGCCGGTATTTTCCGGCCCAACGGTAAATAAAATCCTGGCCGAAACCATTATCGAACACGCGGCCGACCATGCTAAGAATCAGACTTCGGCGTCCGATGGCGCCGCTCAAGAAGCCACCAAGAAAAACAACGATAAGCGTGGTTGTTGCGGCAAAGACAAAATGGACAAAAAGGCAATTGTTAAAATTGCGCTCCTGGCCCTCACCGGCATAATTACCGTGGCCTGTTTTTTACTCGTTGGGAATTTTTATTTTATTAAGAAGGGCGGCAAGAAAAAGTAGGAGAGGGTGGCTTTCGCCCCTTTTTATGGAAACGGCCTTTCTCCTCTTCTGGTCGCCATAGGCGCCTTGCTCCCGGAAAAATGCTTATTTGGGGAAACTGATCGGTGCTGGCCGGCGCGCGAGGCGCGATATACCGCATTTTCCCGGTCGGGCGCACGGATGGCTCCCGGCAGAGGAGAAAGGCCGTTTCCCCAACCGTATCGCTGAAAATATTATTTAAAATTCTCCCATGTCAGCCCCCGCAAAACTTTTTTTATTGATCCTGAGCCTGCTTGTTCTGGCCATGGCCGCCTGGTGGTTTCCGGCGGTCCTTGTTAATAAATCGACCCCGGAAAAACATTTTTCTCCGGCCTCCATAAAACTTGTGATTTTGACCCCGCACTGGGACGGCCTGCGCAACGAGTTCCGCCGGGGATTTGACGAATGGTATCATCGCACCACGGGAAAAACCGCCGACATAGAATATCTTGCACCGGGCGGCACCAGCGACTGCGTACGTTATGTGTTTTCCGAATTCAAGCGTAATCCCGGCGGCATAAACATCGACCTGTTTTTCGGCGGGGGCTTAGACCCGTTTCTGGAAATGAAACGCCAAAATGTATTGGCGCCTGTCAAGGTCAATGCCGCGGTCCTCGCCGCAATTCCCCGCGTGTTCGGCGGGTGCGAAATCTACGTCAGCGCCGGGTACTGGTTCGGCGCGGCGCTTTCCGGCTTTGGGATCGTGTATAATAAATGGGTCGTAAACCGCATGCATTTTGTATCGCCGCGGCAGTGGGCCGACCTCGCCGCGCCGGGCTATTATTCCTGGATCGGCGCGGCCGACCCGCGCGACAGCGGCACCATGCATCTTATGTTTGAACTCATGCTGCAAGTTTACGGATGGCAGGATGGCTGGCGCATAATTTCCTGCATTGCCGCCAATACGCGATCGTTTACAAAAGGGGCAAACGACGTCCCCAAAATGGTCGCCCGCGGCGACGTGGCCTTTGGCTTAGCCATAGACTTTTACGGCTGGGCCGAAGTCGCCGAGGCCGGCGCGGACAAGATCGGCATGGTCCTGCCCGAAAACCAGACCATAATAAGCCCCGACGCCATCGCCATGCTGCGCGGCGCGCCGCACCCGCAGCTTGCGCGGGCATTTATAGAATATGTGCTTTCCGAAGAGGGGCAACGTCTGTGGTTTTTGCGCAAAGGCGAGGCGGGCGGGCCGCAAGCGCAGGAATTAAACCGCATGCCCGTGCGCCCCGATTTCTACGCCCGCTATGCGGGCCGGACCAATGTCCAGAGCAATCCCTTTGCAAAGGCGCCCACGTTTATTTTTGACCATGCCTTGGCGGGCAAGCGCTGGGCCATTATTAACGATCTTTTCGGCGTGGCCTGCATCGACCACGGCACTGAGCTTAAAAAGGCCTGGCGCGCATCGATGAATAAAAATCGTGATTCTTTATGGATCGGCATGCCTATAACGCAAGCGCAATGCCTTGATTTGGCCGCAAAGCAATGGCAGAATGCGGTGGAAAAAAATAGAATAATAGGGCAGTGGCATGATTTTTTTATCAATAAGTATAAAAAATTATCGGACTTAAATCGAAAGTGACATTTCATGTACTCCGTTGCAATTAAAAACGTTTCCAAAAAATTCGGCAAAACCGAAGTATTAAAATCCATAACGCTTGACATTAAGGCTGGGGAGCTGTTCTTTTTATTGGGCCCCTCGGGCTGCGGCAAAACCACGCTGCTGCGCGTTCTGGCGGGTTTTGAACAGCCCGATGCGGGCGCGGTGTTTTTTAACGGCCGGGACGTTACCAAAACACCCCCGCAAAAGCGCAACACCTCCCTGGTTTTTCAGAATTATGCGCTCTGGCCGCATTTGACCGTGGCCGAAAATATCGCCTTTGGCCTGGAAAACATGGACCTTGGCAAAAGCGAAATAAGCGCGCGCAGCGACGACGTTCTTGCGCTCACGCGCATGCAGGACTATAAAAAGCGCTTGCCCAACCAGCTATCCGGGGGCCAGCAGCAGCGCGTGGCGCTGGCGCGGGCGCTCGTGGTAAACCCGCAGCTTTTGCTCCTTGACGAACCGCTTTCCAATCTCGACGCGCGCCTGCGGGCCGAAATGCGCGTGGAGCTGCTGCGCCTGCACCGCCGCACCGGTATAACCACCGTGTATGTTACCCACGACCAGGACGAAGCGCTTTCCATGGCCG
>JAQUMP010000595.1 GCA_028718065.1 Chitinivibrionales bacterium
TAATGGCGCCACGATAGCCGAATCGACCTTTACAAAACAGACCTTGACGGGCGATACCGTGCAGCTTGCCTTCGATTATTTACTGGCCGGAATTCCGCAGGAAATCACGCTTAACGCCTTTGGATCCATGTGGGGGCTCGACACCTTGCTCTACAGCGCCGACACGACAATTACACCGCAATCGGGAGTAAATTCCTCTTTTAACATCGTGGTTAAATGGGTCGGACCGGCCTTGCCGCCTTCGGGACAGGCAACTATGTCCGTGTCACTCGGCGCAATCAGCGTCACCACGGTTGCAGCGCAACTTGGGCAACCCGCGTTGCCGACGCCCCCGCCCGGTGGGAAAAAGGTCCTGCCCGGCGCCTTTGTGGACCTTTCGCTTACCGACAATGGACATGCGGGAACCAACCTCGATCCTTATTCCTGGACGGATTTTAGCACGATCAGCAATACGCTTAAAGGCGCCATGTTTATAAAAGGCTCCCGGTCCATAAGCGTCAGCGAACATGATTATATTGTCAACGATAGCATTACCCTGGCGCCGTGGGACGCAATGATTGACCCTGTCGACGGCGTCAACGCTCCCTGGCGCATTTATTTTTCGCATACCGGCACGGAGTCCGCGTTCACCTTTATCGTAGACACCATGGAAGGCGGCATACTTTCCGGCGACGACCTGACCGCCGTGGAATTTCTGGGAGGCGCTCTGCTGAATTGCTATTGCGGCAATGCCGCCGTTTTTCTGGGAAACTGCACGGTGCGAGGATGCACGTTTGCCAACAGTTTTCTTTGTCAGGCAATCGACGCGGCGACGGTATCGGACTGTATTTTTATTGTTCCAAACCTTACGGTGGACGCCGGCGCGACCACCCTGAGCACCTTTACCGATTGCGTCTTTAATTGCAGCGCCACGGCCGACCCGATGCTGGCATTTACCAATAGTCAATGGGATTGGAGTGCGCCGACCATGCCGTCGTGGGACGCCGCGCGCGCGTTTTTTGCTTCCTCCGCGCTTTCGTTCGGAATCAGCGCCCCGCCGCAACCCGGAAATGTTCCCTACACCGGCTATGCTCAAGGATTGTGGCGCACGCCGCGCACCGGGATCGGCGCTATGGACTTTACTCTGTAATCAATTACTTCGCCCGGAATCGCTTCATAACCTGTTAAATCCCCCACCGGACATGCGCACAGGCAAGCATTGCCTGGATGCGGTTTTTATAGGTGTGATTCGCAAGCACATTTTCTCGGCCCGCTTCGGCGATTTTAAGGCGCTCCTGATCGTTCTTTAGGTAATAACGGATGCGGTCCTTGCACTCGGCAAGCGAGTCAAATTCTGCGATTTCGGCCTCCGGGCCGGCGGTTTTAAAATAACGCTTATTCAAGGCGCGGCGTTCGGTAAGAACAAAGGCGCCACTCGCTTTGCAATCAAAAATACGCTGCGTAAAAGCGGTATGGATTTGCACGCGATTAATATTTAAATTGATCCTGGTGGAGCGGTAATAGCGGCACAGGTTCGTATAATAGCAGGCGAGCGTGGAGACCTGGGAAGGATTAATAAAACGTTCCCAATACCCATCGCCGAAACAGGTAAACCGCTCCGGAAAATCCGCGGCAATTGCGACGATAAAATCCCGTCGGTAAAGATACCCCACCATCCACTCGACGGCGAACAAAAATTGTTCCGGATCTATTTTTATTTTGTTTTGCCAGAAATCGGGATGGCGCTTTAAGTATTCGCAAATGTTTTCACGCGGGTTATTAAAATAGCGTTCTTTTAGCTTTTTTATAAGCTCTGCGTGATGTTCAAGCTCCGAAGCTATGCCGTTACGCCCCATGAGAGTATCAATAAACTCCAAACTTGAATTGCCGACAAAGGCAACATCACGTTCCGGCCCGATCGTTCCCTCCGTATTAAAGTAGCTTTCGTCCACGGCCAGTGGCAGAAAGCAGGCATCCATCCCTGCCTGACGCATAGGCGCCACAAACCACTCTTCGGTAACAAAATCGATCCGCTTATGAATACGAGGTACTTGACGCATGCCGAAGATATATTCATATAAAGGGTGGTCGCAGAACCAGTTTAACTGATAAGAACCGCTCTTGCCGATTAAATCATTCAATTTACCGGCGGCATCATAGCCGGCATCGTTGACGGAAACGATAAAAGCAGGGAGATAAGATTTTAGCTGCTCAAAAATCGCTTCGGCCGCATCCGTTGGCGGCATTAAGGGCATAGGAACATTTATCAGGCGTATGTCCGGAGTTTTTTTCAGGGCATTCACGATTTCGTTGGTTAAAAAAGTTTTTGAATTAAAAAAGATTATATTCATATATTTTTATAGTATGAATCACCCGCCACTCCCCCACATCTGCGATTATTCCTTGCAAGGCCTGCCTGAATTGCTCATCGGCCTGGGCGAACCTGCATATCGGGCGAATCAAGTCTTAAAATGGGTCTATCAGAAACGAGTTGCGGCATTCGACCGGATGCAAAACATAAGCAATCAAACGCAACGAAAATTAGCGGGCGCCGCCAGGCTCGATAAACTTAAAATACATAAAATCATGGAATCAAAATATGGCGATGCGGTAAAATTCGCCTTCGATCTTGCCGATGGGGCCGGGATTATCGAAAGCGTTCTTCTTTACGACGACAACCGCCGCACAGCCTGCATTTCCAGCCACCTCGGTTGCGCC
>JAQUMP010000596.1 GCA_028718065.1 Chitinivibrionales bacterium
ATCGGTATTCTTATCGCGCTTTTAATGCCGTCTCTTTGCTTTATCCCGATGTACTGTTCCGAGTTGATATTAGATATTATGATGCGCATGAGTTCGACCGTCGATTCATTTCCTTTTTTTGCCTTAAAAACCGGCGGCCTCTACCCGGAAATTTATGGGGTTTACGCCTTGTTTGTTTTAGGGCTTTGTGTCGTGGCGGAACGATACCGGAAAAAATATTTCTTTTTCGGCGCCGCCGCAGCAATGCTCTGCATTGCGGGCGTTATTTTTGCGCATTCTTTTATTCAGAAGACCGAAATCTCTTTTTTGGACACTACGCAATCAAGGCGGCCCTATCTGCGCTGCGAAAGCGACGGCGAGGGTTTTATAAAACAATCCAAACTTAAGAAATCGGCGGACGGCGGTGTTCTTATGGGCATTCATTGCGCGGACAACAGGGTAATAATCGCCGGGGACTTTACGGAATCGTTCCGATTTTCGACCACCCGGAACCTTGTGGTTCCCTGGCTAAAAACCTATCCTTTTTGCAGGGTCGAGGCGGTTTTTTTACCGGGCGGCATCGGCGGCGATCGCCGGGTTTTAGATACGATGGCCTTTTATCTTCGGCCAAAAAAAATAATCACCGTGGCTCCGGATTATCGGGATTCGCTTTTCCTGGCGGGACTGGCCCCGGAATTTTTGCGGAGGAAAATAGAATTAATTTACGGCGATACAGCCCTGACCATCGGCCTTGCGCCCCAGGACACGCTTTTCTATAAAACCGGTCCGGTTGCCATGAATAATTTTTACATTCGCAAAAAAGCAAGTATCACGATTGCCTTTGGCGGGGCGAAAATATGGTTTGATGATTCCCTTCTTGTAAATGATAAGCATTTTACGGCAAATGGCGGTATGGTCGTGCTTGCCGATAAAAAGGCGGACGGACTCTTTAAAAGCCATTATCTTACCAAAGCGCATCCGCTCTATCGGTTTTTAGGCTCCAAACCAAGCTGGCCTTTAGAAATCGAACAATAGTATATGATTGAATTAGCGATACTGGCAAACTATTTTCTGAAAACAGGCCTCGTTTGCTTTGTTTGATAAAGCGGTATTTAAGGATTGCCTCAGCGATGAACATCCGACTGGTTTTTATTTTGTTAACCGCAATGGCCGGTTTGTCCGGACCGGCGCTTGCCCAGGGGCCGGCGGCGGCAAAAATCATCGATCCGGCCAAGGAAGAAGAAAATTACTATCGCGCCAAAATGGGCTTTGTCACGCTCGCGGGCGACCAGGAAAGCGATTATCCGAAGGATAAGTATCTTGTCACGCAGGATGTGGTCATAAAAAAGGGCACGACCATGACCATCTATCCGGGCGCGCAACTTTTTTTTAAAAAAGACACGCGCATCATTATCGAAGGCAAATTGGTGTGCCAGGGCACCGAGCATGACCCCATTACCTTCCGTAAACTCGGCAACCGGGACTATTTTAATCCCATCGATTCCGCCATCGATACCCGCTGGGAAGGCGTTTTCGTCGCGGATTCCGGTGAACTGGAACTCACACACACCGCTATTACCGATACAAAATACGGCATTTCGGTCCACCCCGATTTCAGCAACATTCTTTTAGACACACTCCTGTTCCGCAATAATAAATACCAGAACTTAAAAATCGGCAACACCATTATTCCGGTGCCGAGCATGCGCATTGTCTGTTATAAAGCGCAACCCGAAAAAATATCCGGCGTGCTCGGCGCGGCCGCCCAAAAAAAGTCGTGGAAACCTCCGGTGCGCATTGCCGGCGCGGGCGCCGGGATTATCGGCGCAGTCGTGTGGGCCGCGGGCTACGCCGCCGGCACCTATTACCATAAAAAATACAACAGCGAAACCAATCCGCGCGCCGCGGTTGACTATGGCGATAAAATGGACCTGGGCGCCCAGGCGGCCACGGCCGGCCTTATTGTTTTCGGGGCGGGCGCGCTGGGATTTTCGCTGACGTTTGTGTTTTAGCCGCCCCAAAGAAAATGTAAGTTATTTTGGTTTACAAAACGATGAAAATCCCGTTGCCCCGATGCTTTCTTTTGCTCAGCGCCGCTCTTTTTCTTGTCCTGCTTTCCGGCGCATTCTTAAACGCATCGGCGATTCCCAAATCGCCGGCGTCGGGTGCAAAAAAAAACATTGCCCGCGCCCGGCCCGATTCCATTCCCTCGTGGTTAGACACCATTCCGCCGCGCGTTACAAGCTTCCCGGCGAAGCGCTATCATCCGGGGATCGTTTTGGTCACCCTCAAAGCCTCCAAGCCCTCCTTTATCTGGTATGCCGTGGCTTCTTCGGCCAAGACCGAGACCTACCGCAAACCGGTACCTCTCATTCGACAAGGCAGGCATACCGTTTATTTTTATGGGGAAGATTATGTCGGCAACCGCAGCAAACTCGATTCCGCCGTTTATATTATAGATTCCCGCCCTCCGCTATTGTCAATTAAACCCGACCCGGGTCGTTTCCGCCGACCGGTCACCGTGCGCCTGATGGTCAACAAACCATGCCGTTTTTTTACGCAGGCGCGTAGCGGCGATTCAAGCCTCGTACCCTGCCAAGACAGCCTGCGGGTGACGGCTTCTTTTAGCGGCCATATAACCGTGATCGATTCGGCGGGCAATCGTACCACCAGCGAACGCGTAGCATACATAATAGATTCGAG
>JAQUMP010000597.1 GCA_028718065.1 Chitinivibrionales bacterium
AATGAGGCCGGCGACCAGTGGTGGACCAATCCGTATAATCCTTCCACACCCATCGATGGTCTGTATCAGGTTTCTAATGGCCAACTGAATTTGGGCCTTAAACCCGTTCCGGCGGCCTACCAGACGTACATCGATAATCAGGCAGGCAAACACCTGCCTTACGCAGGAACACTCCTTAACAGTGCGTCTACCTGCTATTTCATGTACGGGTATTGGGAAGTCACGGTTGCCGTTGACAATCTGCCGGGGTTCTCTTTCCAGGCATGTCTGGAGAACTGGGAAAAGACCGGAAAATGGCCGCCGGAGATTGATTTGCGCGTAACGGACGAACAGAATGGAACGCAAACGATCATGTTTGAAATGCGTGATGGCAATTTGCCCACCTGGACACAGTGGAAGTCGCAGTCCTACGATGCAACCAAAATGCATTCCTATGGCATAAGCTGGCAGAGCGACTATATTACTTACTACATCGACCGTGTTCAGGTAAACCAGGTGGCGACGCCGAAAGACGGCACTTACACAACAAACCCTTGTTTCTGGTATTTGTTGACAGGAGCAAATTATGAAGGGAACGGCGATCCTAATGTGTCCCAACTGCCGGCTTATGCGCATGTGGAATCGGTCAAGGTCTGGGACAAGAGGCCGTTCTGACATTTTTCCAGGAGGAATTTATGATATCTGTTGTTAAGGCTGAAATATTATCATCGATAAAAAACAGCCGGGCGTTCCGGTTGCTCTTTATCTGGCTGGTTGCCTGCTCACTGCCAACATGGTGCGACGTAATCAAAGGCACGGTATACGACTCAAGCAGCAATGCCGTTCTTAGCGGGTGTCTGGTCGCGCAGAATGGGACCGCTCTTCAGACCACTACCGATGCACAGGGAAAATTCAGCCTGACCATTGCCTCTACTTCGCTTAGGCAAGCGCGGGGTGTACTTCAGGATAAAAGCCGATCGGACGGCATTCGGCTCTTTTCCATCCGGGGTGCGTTGGTGTATCAAAACAATTCCAACGGAAACGCCAACACGACGCCGGGCCTGCCTAAGGGGCTTTATATCCGCGTTGACGGACAGGGCCCACGGCAACAGGCGGGCAAGGCCATGATACTTGACACACGCGATCTTGCCGCGTCCAAAGTTTTCCAGACGGAGCCGCAGGCTCAACCCGCAGCAAAGAAAACGGCCGCCGCCCTCACGCTTGTTTTCAGCAAGCTCGGATACACGGCCCTGGAAAAATCCGTTCCGGTCGGCGATACGACGGATCGCTCCATCGGGTGGTGCGGATGATTTATTATGCCACCGATACCAGCCTTGGTATCAAGGCCGCCTCCTCCTGGAGTCTGTTTTCTCCTGCCAATCAGCTTGGTTTTAGCGTGATAGTTCCCAACAATGCGGGGACCAGCGAATTTAGGACCATGAATTATTGGGTCTATTACTACTTTACCCGATATATGGGCAACTGGCTGCTTGCCAATACGGTAAATAATATACCCGTTTATATGACCACTTCGCTTTCTGTCAACAAGAACGTGCCGATGACCCCGGCGCTCATTTCGGTAAGCGAAGACAATAAGAATGTGTTCATCATTATGGTCAATGGTTCCTGGACCGCATCCTATTCCGCAGGTGTCAATATCGGCGGTTTTATCGCCGCCTCGGCAAGCGGCATCTGTTGTTCTTCGTCGGACACCAAGGCAAGCCCGATAGTTTCCCAGGCTGCTTTTAGTTCGACGCTTGCGGTCAACACTACGGTATACGGCCCGAACAGCAGGGTCAACTTTACCATCCCGCCGCATGCGGCGGTTTTTATCAAGGTTTCGCAGTAGGAGTGAGTTCTTTTGTAAGCCGTTACCAATATCTAAGAATGGAGGCCTCTCATGAATATCCGTTTGTCAAAATTTCTCTATTGGTCGTTATTCTTAATAATGGTTTTTCGATTTTCAGCCGTGTTTGCGCAAAAATACGCCATCTACGACGCCGACACGCAATTCAGCATTGCGGAACGGTACATGATGCAGGATGCCGATCCCTCGTGCGTCAACCACAAGCATTTTAACGCCATTCCCAATCCGCCGGGCGTGCCGGCTTTGTCCGATGCCTATAAAACCAATAACAATAAATGTTATGAAATGTATTTTCCGGCCTGTCAATGGTCCGCCGCCACCAATTTCGACTTAAAATGCATGTCTCAACCCGCTAACCAGCATGAAGCTCCCATGGGTTCGGATGCCTGGTACGCCTTCAGCATTTTTGTTCCGGCTAACTACAACTTTAATCCGGCCTGGGACCTTGTTTTTCAGATGCATGACCATCCGGACAATGTGGGTGTCTGTGATATGTGGACATCCCCCTCCTTTGAACTCGATATTCTTAACGGCAATTGGGTCGCCTGGGGTTTATACGACACCTTAAAATGTAACAATGGGGTATGGCCTAAAACCGCATTTTCGTCGACTCCTTACCCCATGACAAAAGGGAGCTGGGCCCATTTTGTCCTGCATATCAGATTCGATTACCGCGGCGGCGGCCTTGTTGAACTATGGTTGAAAGATTCTCGGAATCCAACGCCCGTAAAAATTGCCGATTATTCCGGGCGGTTAGGTCAAAATAATGACCTGGCTCCCTATGATTACGTTTCCTTCGGTTTATATTACGGAACGCCAAACGATGTTC
>JAQUMP010000598.1 GCA_028718065.1 Chitinivibrionales bacterium
CTTGGGGGTGGCAAACGCAAAATGCTCTTGGTTATGGCAACCGGTACCGGCAAGACTGATGCAATTGCGCTTTACCTCAAGCGGCTCTTCGAAGCCGGACTTATCAATCGCGCGCTTTTCTTGGTAGACCGCATTGATTTAGGGGTACAGACCAAAGAGGTATTTGATGAAATTCTCAAAGATTACCCGTCAAAATTGTTATATGGCGGCAAGCAACGCGACGAGTCATCAATAATTATCTCGACCCTGCCGACTCTTTACTCCCAGCTTTCATTGTTCACCAGCGGTTATTTTGACGTGATTATTTCCGATGAAGCGCACCGTTCAATTTTTGGAATTTATAATAGCGTTCTCTCTCATTTCGATGCAATCCGTATCGGCCTAACCGCAACACCAAGCGGATATGTTGATCGCAACACTTATAAACTTTTTGGCTGTTGGGATGAGACAGAGCAAAAAGGCAAACCGACTTTCGTGTATAGTATTCGCCGGGGAGTCAAAGATGGCTTTCTTGCCGGGTATGACATTGTGCAGATCGATACGAAGGTATCGCTTGAAGGCGTGAACTTTGAAGGCGAAGATTATAACCCAGAGGATTTGGAACGAAAAATAAACGTACCGGCAAGAAACGAGCAGGTTGTTCAGGCTTATTTTACCGAAGAAGAAAAACGTGGTTCGACTTCGCTCACCACGGGCGAGCCGAAAAAACCACGCAAGGCAATTGTTTATGCTGTAACCAAACGTCACGCCGCTCAGCTGGCCTATTACTTCAATCAGGCCAAGCCGGAATATAAGGGCCGGTTCGCCGAAGTCATCACTTCCGACACCGAAGATCCGCGCGGTTCCATTCGTCGCTTCAAACTTGAAGAGATGCCAATGATTGCAGTTTCAGTTGGCATGATGGATACAGGCATAGATGCGCCGGCTGTTGAAAATATAATCATGGTTCGACCCACGAAATCGCCGATTCTCTACCAACAGATGCGCGGCCGCGGTAGTCGTCTTTATCAGAAAATCAATAAAAAATCTTTTAGAATTTATGACTTTGCCGGGGTAACAAAATATTTTAATGACGAAAGTTACAACCCCTATTCTGAAGTTGCTCGCTCAAAATCAGGTATTCCCTGGGGAACGGAGGCCAAGGATTTTGTTGAGGAAAATCTTGAAGTGCCAGCCGGTTTTATTCAAGTTGCCGAGACTGCGCCGGAAAATATCGATGTTATCGTAAAACGATCTTACGTGGAAGTCGGGGCCGAAGGGGAGAAAATAGACTCCGATGATTATCAAATGGCATGGGAAAGACAGGTGCAGGAACTTGCCCAAGCGGAACCATTGGTGAAAAAAGTGAAAGAAGGCCGGGAACTTTCAAACAGCGAATCGCAAGTTTTGGCAGAACGCCTCAATTCGCCAAAATTTTATTTTAATGAAGCAAATCTGCGCGAAGCATATTGCTATCCCTTAGGGACACTAAATGACTTCCTCAAAACCGCTCTGGGGATTCAAAATCTTCCAACTGAAAAACAATTATATGAGGACCGCATCAGTGAACTTTTTGAAGCATGGCTTGTTGATAAAAATTTCACGGTTGAACAAGCAAAGATTCTCCGCCTTATAAAAGCCCAGTACATAGCGCGGCGGCAGCCGATAGATGCTACAATATTTGAAGAGCCGATTTTCAGGCAAATGGGCGGACTTAACCGGGTCCTGCAAATTTTTGACGAAGATACCTTAAAAGCCATGTTGCAGGAGTTAAACCAAAGAGTATTTATAAATAAATGAACAAAGAAGAAATTAAAAAGTTTTTAGATTCATTTATTCCCAAGCGCGAGCGGACTATAGTTATTGTTGATTTTGGTAATGTAGAAAAATGGAAAAATAGCCTTCACTGGCGAATCGGTATCCGAGAACTTGCGGCGTTGGTTAAACATTTTGCTCATGGTCAACGATTTCTGCGTCGCTTTTATTACGGAGCTGACTATGGCCCAGATGAAAAATCAATAATATTAACTGGCTGGTCGAAATACGTACTGCGCACTGCCAATTTTAATGGTTTTGAAGTTCTTGATAAACGCGTTAAATATATTCACAGTCAGAACAATGTTTATGGCCTTGAGAAGAAATGTGATTTAGATGTTGAAATGACTATCGATTTGATACGAGAACGCGACAATTACGATACTATTATTTTGTTTTCTGGCGACGGAGATCTCGTTACTGCCATCAAATATCTTAAAGAAGAATATAAAAAGCAAATAATTATTATGAGCGCGCGTGGGCATGCCGGACGTGAGGTAATTGATGCCAAAAAAGCAAACATTATCGAGGAAATCCTATGGGCAGATGATTTCGAATATCGGCTGAATATGGACCGTTTTATAAACAGATAACCAAAATATAAAAATCAAAAGCCCCACCTTGCGGTAGGGCTTCGATCAAAATCCGGTAAGCCTAAAGCTTATGAAAAGAGTATAGCATAGCGAGCGGTCGCTAGTCAATAGTTATCCACATATCCCAAAATGCCTCAAAATATCCAACAATTAAGAGACGAGTTTAAGGGCAAGGTTGCGCGACTTAATGACTATCTTTGGGGTGCCGGTTTGAAAGACCCGGTTACCCGTATCCAGCAGATAAGCATCCTATTTTTCTTGAAAA
>JAQUMP010000599.1 GCA_028718065.1 Chitinivibrionales bacterium
CGGAGGTCACCGATTACCTGCATGAGACCATCGGGCTTTACAATAAAACCCGCCTGCCGCAGGAGCCGCGCATGGAGGTTTCCGATTACGCGCCGCGGGGCATTAATCTTGATTTTTACCCGCCTTCCACTATTGTCAATCCGCTGGAAAAGCAGCTTTTGCCGGTGTATAATTTTTTTACGCAGGTGGTAAGCGACCCGTACGCCTACGTTACCGGTGACTGGTGCGAGCGCGGACAGGGCGGCGGCGTGCCGCATTACGGCATCGACGTGGCCGCGCGCCTGGGGGAAAAAATCATTACGCCGACCGACGGCATGGCCCTGCTGCACAACAGCGAGACCGCCGGCCACGTGGTGGGTGTTGTCAAGGACGGTACCGTGCTTTTCTTCTGCCACATGGACAAGCGCTTCGTGGCCTCGGGCGATATGGTCCGCAAAGGGGATATTTTAGGGACCGTCGGCGTGACCGGCCAGACCACCGGGCCGCATGTGCATGTGGGCTACGGCATCCGCGCGCCCGCGCGCGACGGCGTGAATTTCGGCGCCGGCTATTACAAGCTTACCGATCCTAAATTGTTTTTCTACCGCGAAGTCTTTTTAAACCGCGTTGCCGTGAATTGATCACGGTTCCACTTTTTAAAAAAATGAAAATCATCCCTATTTTTTATAGACTCAACCGTTAAAAACTGTATTTTATAAAAGAGTACCCAAGGCTAACGGAGAAAACTTGCATGGAAGTAGATCGGAAATTCAAGATGGCTCTCCAAGAATCCCTTGAGGGCATCGATTATGAAAATTGCCTGCTATTCGGGTCGCGTGCGCGCGGAACTGCCCAGGACGACTCCGATTACGATATCCTAATAATTCTTAAGCAACCATGTTCCCAGCATGAAAAATATGCAATTGCAAACCGGATACGTTCCCACCTCGCACGTTATTTAATACCCGCAGATGTCCTTGTAAAAACAAAGGAAGACATCGAATTGTATGGCTGGCTGCCGGGAGGCACAATCCGGCATGCCCTGCGTGATGGAGTCGCGGTATGACCGAGGAACGGGAAAGGTTGCTGCAAAAAACCGTCGCGAACTGGGTTCTTAAAGCCGAAAATGATTTGACGATAGCAAAAGACGAGCGGTTCTTGAAAAAAGACGGGATTGTGACCGATGGAATTTGTTTTCATTGTCAACAAGCGGCCGAAAAATATCTCAAGGCTTTTCTTGTTTTTCATTCGGTTGATTTTGAAAAGACCCATAATCTGGAATTCCTTGCAAACCTCTGCAAAACCATCAGCGCTGATTTTGGATCATTGGAATTCGGGAACTTGACCAATTACGGGATATCCGTAAGATATCCGGATGATTTTTATATGCCGACGCTTGACGAAGCGGACGAAGCATTAAAAATTGCGGAGCGCATAAAATCTTTTGTTGTGAATAAAATCAAAGCGTAAATTAAATGAAAAAAATACCCGACCTCAACGCCATTCGTGCCGCGGATAGCGCCTGCTGAGGGTTTTCTTGAGCGGGGGATAGTGCACCTGCCAGAAGCGCGCCAGATCGTCGGTGATCTGCACCGCGCGATTGTTGGGGGCCAGGACCTCAATCAGCACGGCCACTTTATTTCCGGCAACGCGCGGCGAGGCCGCCAATCCGTAAAGGTCCTGAATGCGCGCGCGGCCCCGGGGCTGCTTGACCGGATCATAAATAAGTTTCATTTTTCTGCCGGAGGGCAGGGCGATCATTTCCGGCGCCATGCCGGCCACAAATTTTTTCTGGTTTGCCGTTAACAGCTCTTGCATTAGCGGCAAGACCGGTTTGTTTTTAATGCGCTCATAACGGTATTCACCGGCGCATAACTTTTTAACGACCGCCGGCCGTTCCGCATCCGTAAAGGCCGGCAGGCCGGCGTCCGGGAATTGGCGGGCGACCCACGCCACGCGGCCGATCCATTCGGTAACGGCAGCATCCCAGGAAAGTATCGGCAGCTCCCTTTTGATAATCATCTCGGCCAGCAGGTCTGAGGCGGCCTGTGCGTCTCCTGCAGGATTTTTATTTTCTTCCATCAATACACCCAGACACCACATGCGGACAGTGCTTTCCACCTCGGACGACACCGAATTCCAAGCTTGGCACGATTCGCTGCGCCAGTTTTCCGGAAAATGCTCCCGCAGCCAATCCGGATTTATTTCGGCAGCCAGCGATAAAATGGCCTTGATTCCCTGCGTGGGCGTTTTTATTTCGCGGATGTCCGCGGCGATCAGCACCCGCGCCTTGCGGCACACGCTCTCCTTGGCGAGTTCGCCGCGGCGATCGGCGCTCAAACGGCAGATGAGCGTGCCCTGGTCTTTACGTACGGCAAGGTGGTCGGGGTAGGCAAGCATCAGGCAGCGCGCCAGCTCCTGCGGCGCGCTTTCGCGGTCGCGGGTGTGCATGCGGGCGCGTCGGCAATGTTCCAAAAACAGCGCCTGCGTGCGCAGGATGGCGCGCGCGGCCGAGGCATTGACGGCGTTTCGCAGGCAGAGCGCCGGATTAAAATTGCTCTCGCTGATTTTTTGCAGCAGAAGGTATTGGGCGTAAAAATCGGAGTCGAAGTCCTGATCGAGCGCCTCGTCGGGATATTCGGGCCTGCCTGCGATGGCCGG
>JAQUMP010000600.1 GCA_028718065.1 Chitinivibrionales bacterium
TAGAGGAGGTAATTCAGCAGATGGCCGGTTCTTATTCCCCGGAAAAAGGTCTTGACAAAGTAGCTCCAGCGAAAATAAAAACGGCGGTAAAAACGATCGTAGTATTTCTGCACCGTTTCCCACGAAAGATTGGGATGTTCATAAATATTATTGGCAGGAAGATACAGGTTATATTTCGACCAATCCTTGGTCTTAATCCTTCCGGCCGCATCCAGTTCCTTAAAAAGGGCCGTGGCCGGAAGCGGCGTGGTAATGGAAGCCTTGGCAAAATCCAGGTCGAGCGATACCGCAAAATCAATCGTGTCCTGCATAGCGGCAACCGTTTCGCCGGGGAGCGCGAACATAAAAAAACCGCAGATTTCCAGGCCCGCCTTGCGCGCCATTGGAATGATCCGCCGCACCTGGTCGAGCGTGATTTTTTTTTGGATCGTGTCAAGCACCGCCTGGTTGCCGGATTCAATCCCAAGGTAAACGCGGTAGCAGCCGGCGGCCGCCATTTTGGCGAACATCTCCTCGTCGCCCCGGTCCACGCGGATGCCGGTAACGGTCGCCCAGGGGAATCTGAGTTTGCGCGCGACGATCTCATCGCAAATGTCCTTGACGCGCTTAATATCGGTTGTAAACATATCGTCGGCAATATGAATTTCTTTAAAACCGGCCGACAGCATAGAGGCCATTTCGTCCACCGTCCGCCCCGGCGATTTGGCACGGAAATGCCTGCCGAAAACATTTTTATTGCAGTAGCAGCAGTTAAAGGGGCAACCCCGGCTCGTTTCCAGCCAGCCCGCCGGCGAACGCCGGGACATAAGCGGCGAGGTGGCGTACTTTTTTAAATCGTACAAATGCCAGGCCGGATAGGGCAGCTTGTCAAGGTCAAGATTCGGCGGCCGCGGTTGGGTCCGGACCACCGCGCCCCGCTCGCAATAGGCAATACCAGCGATGGCGGCGCGCTCTTTTTGATCGGCAATTTCAAGAATGGTTTCGTCGCCTTCGCCGATTACCACGATGTCAACGGTACCCAAGGCCAATGCCTCTTCGGGCATGGCCGATACATGCGGACCGCCAACCACCACGGTAACGGTCGGGTCCGTTTTTTTTACGGTTTCGGCTAAAACAGCCATTTCCTTAAAAAGCGGCGTTACCACGGTAATGCCCGCAACGTGCGGTTTAAACTGCCGGATTTCGTTTTCTACCGCGCGGCTTGCGTCCGAAAAAAGATTGCAATCTAAGATTTTTACCTCGTGCTTATAGCGCAGCAGCATGCCGGCCAGGACCGGCAGGCTCAGGACGGGCGAGTCGATCCGCCCCACGCGGACCTTTACATTACGGTAAATTGTTTCCCGGTAGGAGGGAATAATAAGAAGGACTTTCACGGCTATTCGCCTTCCGGACCAACAGGAACTTCGGCAATTTGTTTTCGTAATTGCGCTTTGCTTGGCAAGAATAATTTGTACCTGCTTGCAAATATCCGTTTGTTTTCTTCCGGAAGGGATATTTCGACCAGCGCATCTTCTTTTTTTCGGCAGAGTATTATTCCGACTGTCCGATTTTCGTCGGGGGTTTTGATTTTGCGGTCGGTATAATTTACATACATCTGCATTTGTCCGATGTCCTGATGGGTAATTTCGCCGATTTTAAGATCTATCAGGACATAGCAGCGCAGGAGTCTGTTATACAAGACCAGATCAACATGAAAATGCTTGTCGTTGATAGTCATGCGTTTCTGGCGGGCTTCAAAAAGGAATCCTTTGCCCATTTCAAGAAGAAAGTGCTCGATTTTATTTATTATTGCCGTTTCAAGGTGGGTTTCGGTATAACTTGTTTTTTCGTCCAGTCCCAGAAATTCAAGGACGACCGGCTCTTTTATAGCATCTTCGGGCTTTTGAACAATCTGTCCTTTATGGGACAATTCCTTTACTTTTGCTTTATTGCGGCTCAAGGCAAGCCGTTCATACAGGGAAGTATTGAATTGCCGGCGCAATTCGCGTATCGTCCAGTTCTGAGCAGCGGATTCGATTTCGTAGAACGAGCGCTCGTCGGGATCGTCGATTGACATAAGAAAAAGGTAATGGGTCCAGCTTAGTTTGAAAACATCGGCAATCAAAGATTTTGCAATCAGTGATTGCAAAATTGGTATTTTCTCAGTTCGTGTGGATTCGGCAAGCGATTGTGCAATCGGTGATTGCAAAATTCTGTCTTTATAGGTTAGATAGAACTGCCGCATATATGCCAGATTACGCCTGGCGAAGCCACGACCAAATTCTAAAGTCAGCTTCCTCGATAATGTCTGTAGAATTTGTTCGGAATACCCGGCCCGCATTTTTCCGCATTGTTCATTCTCAACAATTAACCTGCCAATTTGAAAACCGGTCATTACTTGAACAAAATCGGCGGATTTTGCTACGGTAGTCCGTGCATTTACGATAAGCGTACGTATTTGATTCAGCAAATCGACAGCGTTGTTTTTATTTTTCATTTTTCCCCGAGTACATCCTCAGAGGCGGTCTTTACTTTGTGCTTGGCGCCTTTACAAAGAAAGCGCCCAGTCATGGGATTAAAAATAGGTTAAACCGCTCATTTTGTCATTTTTTAATGCGGCGCCTTCCGGCAGACGACTTCGATCGTGCCGCCCTTTTTAAA
>JAQUMP010000601.1 GCA_028718065.1 Chitinivibrionales bacterium
CAGGCGGGCTGAGAAGAATGCAAACGAAAGAAACCCTGCAAATATTATCTTTAACATTTACAACCTCTCCTCATCACCCCGGTGCTGCGCTTCGCTCTGAACCACCCCTCTTCCCCTCTCCGATAGGAGAGGGGAAGAGGGGCAGGGGAGAAGAGGAGAGGTTATAAAAACTAAATATTTCTTCAAAGCACATTCAAATAAAACACTCACCCTTATGGCCAAAAAAATCGTCCTTCTTGCCGGCGCCAAGAGCCATGCTCCCGGCGATCACGAACACGAAAAAGATTTAACGCTGCTCATGCAGTGCTTGCAGCAATCGGCGCTCAAGGACCAGCTTAAATTTGAATTACACAACAACGGATGGCCGCAGCAGCCCCAAACGCTTGACAATGCCGATACCATCGTCCTGTTTTCGGACGGCCCGGATTTTAACGAAAAATCGCATCCGTTTCTGGTTGACAACCGGATGCAAATTATAGAACGGCAAATGCAGCGCGGCTGCGGGCTGGTTTTGGCGCATTATGCCACTTTTTTCCCCAGCCGTTTCAAAGATTCCTTTCTTGACTGGTGCGGCGGATATTTTGATTACGAGACCGGCAATGCGGAAAACCATTGGTACTCGCAAATTAAAATGGATACCCAAACGCCGCAACTCGCTGCACCAAACCACCCCATTCTTGCCGGTGTAAAGCCGTTTCAGATCACGGAAGAATTTTATTATCGCCTGCGCTTTAACGACAGCCTTCCGCCCGTTATACCGCTTTTGCAAACGCCTATCAAAGAGGAATCGGAGCTGTTTACCGTGGCCTGGGCGCTTGAGCGCGCCAGCGGCGGCCGCAGTTTTGCCACCTCGTTGGGACACCATCATAAGAACCTGGCGATCGAGAGTTTTCGCACGATGCTGCTAAATGGGATCGTATGGACGAGCGGGCTTGATATTCCCGCCGATGGCCTGCATGCCACACTGCCGGGTGATTGGATTTTTTAAGGGAAAGAACAGGTGAACGCACCATGAAAATCCACCATTGCGCGGTGGAATTTCATGGTATATATTTAAGCCATGATATCAAGAAATCAGATAAAACAGGATATTGCCGTTGCCCTTAAACGAAGCAGGATTGTCGCTCTGGTTGGTCCGCGCCAATGCGGAAAAACAACCATATCACGCGAATTTGTATCCGTAACATCAATAAATTATTTCGACTTGGAGGATCCGGTAAGTCTTGCCCGGTTAGAAGAACCGATGACGGGCCTAAAGGACCTAACCGGTTTCGTAGTTATAGATGAAATTCAAAGAAGACCGGATTTGTTTCCGGTTTTAAGGGTCCTGGCCGATCGCGTTCCTTTACCTGCAAAGTTTTTAATTCTTGGCAGCGCTTCACCGGATTTAATATTGCGTTCATCGGAATCATTGGCAGGCCGAATAGAAATTATGGAGATAAAAGGATTTTCCCTCGATGAAATAGGTTTTAAAAACTACCAAGCGCATTGGCTCAGAGGCGGTTATCCGCTTTCCTACTTGGCGGACACCGATAGGAACAGCGACCTCTGGAGGAAAAATTTTATAAAGACGGTTTCGGAAAGAGATATCAGGCTTTTAGGGTTTACTATTCCCTCAACGACAATACTAAGATTCTGGACCATGCTTGCCCACTACCACGGACAAATATGGAACGCGGCGGAGCCCGCGCGAAGTCTGGGTCTTGGAGAATCATCCGTTCGAAGATATCTGGATGTTTTGTCCGATATTTTTATGGTCCGTCAATTACAACCCTGGCATGCCAATATTAAAAAGAGACAGGTAAAATCGCCGAAAATTTATTTCCGGGATTCCGGCCTGCTGCACCAGCTCCTTGGCATTGCAACCGCCCAAGATCTCCTGGTAAATCCGAAATCCGGAGCGTCCTGGGAAGGCTATATTATAGAGGAAATAATCCATCTCTATAAGCCGGACGAAGCGTATTTTTGGGCAACGCATAACAACGCGGAGATCGATTTACTTTTAACCAAAAACGGCCATACCATCGGCGTCGAGTGCAAACGTTCCGACGCGCCGAAAATTACCCCATCGATGCACATCGCTTTAAATGATTTGAAGCTATCGAAAATTTATGTTGTTTATCCCGGCGACACATCGTACCCTTTGTCGAACCAAATCCAGGCAGTAACGTTCAAGGACATGGAAAAGTTTTTTTCCAACGGAAACGATACATTGACTAAAGCGAAGCATTAATTGCCCAACGCCCGCCGACGGCCTGCATGCCGCATTGCCGTCGGGCTGGATATTTTAATGGCATAGCTGCAAAAAAAAGCCCCGGTTTGTCTCTCAATTTTGTATATTTCACGCACCGAGAAATCGACGGATTCTCAAAAAAACCTGCCCTAAATACCAATTTCCGCAACGGAAATCAGGAGGCAAGCAATGAGCGACAAGATCATTTCCAATGTTTTCCCCAATAACTCCTCCATAAAAGATACCAAGCCTCTTGCAATTCCCACGGAAAAAGAGCGCTCCATCCTGCGCGGTCTGGCCGAAAAAATACGGGCGGCAGCCGAGCACCCAAAGTCGATCCAGCGGCGCAAGGATTGGCAGCAACTGCACGAATTAAAATCCAAGCGCCCCCTTATTTTAA
>JAQUMP010000602.1 GCA_028718065.1 Chitinivibrionales bacterium
CCGCCGGCTTCATGCGGCAGCGTCTGCAAGCCGGTCTCGGCCAGCGCGCTTTTAAGCTTTTCGGGCGCGCAGGTTTCGCTGATAAAAACATCGACTCCACGCTGCCGCAGGAAGTGCGCCGCGGCAAGGCCGCTGCGTGCCGCGCCCAGAATGGCAATGCGGGAAGGAAGTTTTACGGTCGGATCGGTCATGGGTTCGGTCCGCCTTGATAGGGGCGATTCATGAATCGCCCTTACATTTTCTTTCATAGTGCCTCAAAAACTTTTTCAAGTGCAATCCCGCGGCTGGCCTTAATAAGAACCTTATCGCCCGGTTTTATGGCCGCGCGGGCAATTTCTATGGCGGACGCAGCGTCGCTCGCCGTAGTAATGGCTGCGGCCGGCATTCCGGCCGCGCGCGCGCCGTGCGCCACTTCCTTGCTGAAATTTCCTACCGCTATCAGGCGGCTAACGCCGCTTTGGGCGATCTGTTTTCCAAGGGCGCGGTGCAGCGGCCCGGAAAAACGTCCCAGTTCGAGCATGTCGCCCACCACGGCCACGCGGCGCCGGTCGCCGCCGATATCGGCCAGCGTTTGTAAAGCGCTTTGCATGGACGACGGATTGGCGTTGTAGCAATCCAGGATATAGTCGGTCCCCCTTTTCGTGACCATTCCCCCCCGTAAATTTACGGGTTTGAGCGCGGCGAGGGCTTCGACGATGGCTTTTGCGTCCATACCGGTGCGTTGCGCCAAAAAAATCGCCGGTAAGGCGCACATGATAAAATGCCTGCCCGCCATGCGCAGCCGATAGGCCCGGCCGTTTACTTTAAAACAAAGCTGATTGTTGCAATTGTAAACGACATCGGTGGCGCGCAGATCGCAGGCCGGGCCGAAACCGAAATAATGGGTTTTTTTACCGGTTGTTTTGGCGCCGGCCACGCAACGCGGGTCGTCGCCATTTACCAGAAGGAACGAGCGCCGCCCGCGGAGCCCTTCGGCAATTTCGAATTTCGCCCGGGTCGTGGCAGCCAGCGATTTAAAAAAACCGATGTGGGCATAACCGATATTGGTAACAACCCCGATATCGGGCCGTAAAATATTGGTAAGCGCGCTGATCTCATGGGCATGATTGGCCCCCATTTCCAGGATACCGATAAATTCCTTTCCGGTAAACCGCAAGATGCTGAAGGGCAGGCCGATATGGTTATTAAAATTGCCGCTGGTCTGGCCCACCGTTACCCAATGGCTTAAAACATCCGCCATAAAGGTGCGCGTCGTGGTTTTGCCGGAGGAACCCGTAATGCCGACCATTAAAATCCCCAGCTCCTTGCGATAGCGCGCGGCCATGCGCTGCACCGCCGCCAGCGGATCGTCGACGAGAAGCAGCCGTTTTTGGACCGACGCATCGAATTGCCCGGCCTTTTTCTTGTCCACGATCGCGGCAATTGCCCCGGCCGCCAGGGCGTCGGCCACGTAGCGATGGCCGTCGTTACTGCCGGTAGTCAAGGCAACAAACAGGTCGTTTTTTTCGATGGTGCGGCTGTCGTTGTTTACAAAATGAATAACATGCCGCCGCGCGGCCGGGTCGGCGGGCCCGGCGGCCCGGCCCCAGCGGGCCAACGTTTCCAAGGTTAAGCGATGCTGAGGGACGCTTTGCATTCAGCACTCCCCGCTTTTCCGGGCGGCAAAAAGTTCTAAAACCATTTCGCGGTCGTTAAAATGGCGCTTTACACCGCGCACTTCCTGGTAATCTTCATGGCCTTTACCCGCGACCACGAGGCAATCGCCCGGCTGCGCCAGGGCCAGGCCCGCGGCAATGGCCGCGCCGCGGTCGGCAATTGTCGCATAGGTAAAGTCACGCGGCATCCCGGCGGCAATCGCGGCTATAATGCCTTCCGGATCTTCGCCGCGCGGATTGTCCGAGGTTATTATGGCCCGGTCGCAGGTACGCGCCACGGCCGCCGCCATGAGCGGCCGCTTGGTTTTGTCGCGGTCGCCGCCGCAGCCGAAAACGCAGATAAGTTTACCTTTTGTTAAGGGCCGTGCCGCGGCAAGCACATTTTCCAGGGCATCGGGGGTATGCGCATAATCCACCAGCACCGTAAAGGGCGCCGTTATCGGCACCCGCTCCAGCCGGCCCACCGGCGGGCGCGCCTGTTTCACAATATCAACCAGAGTGCCGGCCTCAACGCCAAGCGCCGAGGCCGCGGCGCACAGCGCGGTGATATTATAAATGTTAAAAGCCCCGCAGAGCGTCGTTGTGAGATTGAGCGTTTTTTGGTTGTAAAAAATTTGCAATTCGGAACCTTCCCAGGCGCTGGACCAGCGCACGATTCGCACCCGGGCGTCGGCGCTTGTGCCGTAGGTTACAAGCCCCTGCGCGCCGATTTCGGCGGCCAGACGGCGGCCGTACGGGTCGTCGATATTGACAACCAAAAAACCGCCCGGTTTGCGGTGATCGCTAAACAATTTCTTTTTAGCCTGATAATAATTTTCCATGGTCGCATGAAAATCCAGATGGTCCTGCGTAAGATTGGTAAAAATACACACGTCGAACTGCAGGCCGGCCACGCGATCGAGCTGCAGGGAGTGCGACGAGACTTCCATGACGAGCGCCGAGGGTTTGT
>JAQUMP010000603.1 GCA_028718065.1 Chitinivibrionales bacterium
GATTACTTGTAAAGCAACGGTATAGAGGGCGCTTGCCGGTTGAGCGTTGCCGCAGGATACGGTCACCGTCGCCGCATAAGTCCCGATATTAAGCGAGCCAACCGTAATTGCATTACTGAGCGTCTGAACGTTCCCCGTACCGCCGGCGCTCACGGTAAGCCATCCCGAGCCGCTTGTATAGCTTACGCTGTTGGTTACGGTGTTAAGGGTCCCGCTTCCGCTATTGGTGACCTGGACCGTTTGCGCCGCCGGAGACGCTCCGCCTTTCTCGGCTACAAAACTAAGCGTAGCAGGGTTCAAGACCATCGCCGTAGCGTTGGATGCCGATCCAACCCAGAAATCGCCTCCGTCACCCTGTCCGGTATGGACATGTTCCAGCGTGACCCAGTTAAACAAGCATTGGCCGGTTTGATAATTATAGGCTGCCACGGTTGGAAGGACCCTGCAGATCCAAGCGGTGTCGTTTGTAGCGCCTCCGCAACTGTAGTACCAATGCTGCTCGCCGCAAGCAACATCCTTTTTTACGATGGATCCCGGTACTGCCTGTATGCAGCAAGGGTAGTTATTATCAGCCATGCCGCTAGGATTGTTAATATTTATAATATCGTAGTCGGCATGGCTCTGTTGTCCAAGAAGAAGAAGATGGCCGTCAAACGACATGCCACCTCCGCAACCGTCGCGGGTATATTTGGGACGCCATATACCATCACCCCATGATAAGAAATATATGCTGTAGCCCCCGCTGGCGCCGCCATAGTATGGGTGGAAACAGATTCGCGTAAGTCCGGTATCGACAACAAGGTCCTCACCCCCCGTCGATACGGGCGTGGGGGTGCCGCCCTGGGTATAGGGGGCATTCAGCAAGCGTACCACAAACTCGCGCGCCCCGCCATTGGCATTGACCCGGTATACATACTCGCATGAATCTATGGTGCCGGGATTTATGCGCGGAGCAACATCCCCCCCCGCCCCATTGGCCCAATATATCCAATCATTAGCGGGAAAATCCAGCGTACTATAGGGATGGGCCGGGCACAATTTTGTAATTGTTCCGCCATCGATACTTATAACGCAAACGAACCAAGCGCCACTATTATCGGCTTGGAAAAACGCGACCCGTTTCCCGTCCGGAGAGATATGCGGATGGGACGCCGGCTTTGAGACAAGCTTGGTTGATTTAACGGTATCGCTATTCTTGATATCGATCCGGTAAATATCTCCATTAAAATTATCGCCGAAATACGTCTGGGGCGCATTTCGTACCGTTACGGCAATGCCGTCGACAGCCCACAGGTTCAAGGCAACGACCAACACCATCAAACCGCAAAACACAAAATTTTTCATCATATCCTCTTTTCCCTTTTTAAATAACATTACAGTTTTAAATCGCTACCGTAAAACAATCCTAAAACCGTAAAACCAATGCGGCACCCCGGATTCATAGGCAAGACGATCCGCGGAGCCGTTGAGATCCTTCAGATGCCCCGGCCAAGGCGAGCCCCCTCGGAGCATTTTAAAAGTACCGCCGGGCATTAAACCTATAGGATCGGTCTGCGCCGACGGGTCATAAGAGGCTCCAGGACCGCCCCAATCATTGCACCATTGGAACATGTTTCCGCTCATATCGCAGAGTCCCCACGCATTGGCCGGTTTTGTGCCGACCGGGTGCGACGTGTTATCGCCGTTAAACGAATACCAACCATACCTTCCGTCAAGGGAATCGCCGTACCAATAAATGGTATTGGTCCCCGCGCGGCAGGCATACTCCCATTCCGCCTCGGTGGGCAGGCGATAGCCGTGTTTGGTGAAATCGGTAATCGGGCCGGCGCTACCTGAATACCACATATAGATGCAATTATTGGAGCCCGGAAGGGTGCTCAAGGCGTCGTATTTATAAACCGTATCTTTGCCTGTTATTTTGCTGAATTTATTGCAAAACAACACGGCGTCATACCAACTTACCATGTCAACGGGGAGGGAATCGCCGATAAACCCACCCCCAAGTGACCCGTCCACAGCTCCCGACGGATTATAGCCCATCACATTTTTATACAGCGCCTGGGTAACAACGGTCCTTCCCATTTTAAATGATGACGATATCGTCACCTGATGGGGCGGGCTGTGGGGATCACCGCCGTGCGAGTCGCCGTTGGCCCCCATTGTAAAGGTCCCGGCGGGAATTTGGATCATGTCGATGCCGTCCCCGTTGGTAGTCACGACGTTGCTGCTGAGCAAAACGGTCATTTGAGTCGTATCGGCATTCGCTATGGTGATTTTTTTGGTGGTATAGCCGCTGAGTGAAAAAACCAGCGTGTCAAAAAACGCCGCCTGACTTTTTGCGCGTTTGTTAAGAGAGACGGCATCGGCAAAAGCGATTCCGGCGGTCCGGGCGCTTGCGCTTGTACGGCCGATCGTTATGTTTTTAAGAGTATATGTTTTATCGCGGACGCGGATTTGATACAGATAAACGCCCGCAACCGCCTGCTTGGGGAAAACGGTAACGGCGCCGGCCGGAAAATCTTTTTGCAGGGAAAAAACAAGTTTGCCCTGCATCGAAAAAACATTGACGGCAACATTCTCTTTTTGTCCA
>JAQUMP010000604.1 GCA_028718065.1 Chitinivibrionales bacterium
CATCAAATAGCTTCGGAGGCGATTCTGGAAAGCAGTTCTTATTATAACGGCAATATCGGCACGTTTAAATGGAAAATTCCCGCGGTCTATAACGATCCGGCGCATCTTGAGGTGAATATGGTTTCCGATTCGTGCAAAATTGAGGTGGAAGCGCCCTATGAACAATATACCAGCCCGCGGGATTTCTCGGACAATGTGTTTTCGATTAAACCCTGACCCGACCTTGATTTAGGGGATTAATTTGATTCCCTACTACCGGCAAGCTCCGTCTATGCATCCTAAAAACCAGGTAATCTATCTTATCATTGCTTTCTCCGTATTGGTTTTTCCGCCCGGATGTTCGCCGACCAAACCTCCTTCATCCCTCTGCGACAACCTTGCGCAAGCGCTCGATACGGTTACTTTGCGCGCCCGCCTCGCGTCGACGCCGGACCAAATCCGCGCGTTTTTGCAATCCGCCAACGCGGGGCCGGAGGCAAAACTTGTTTTTGTCAATGGCAATTACCTGTACTACATCGATTTTTCCGAGGCCGCGCCGACAATTAAAAAGTTGCCCCTTGGAAGCGCCGCCGGTCCGATTTGCCCGGTCATTTCACCCGACGGCGCATATATTGCTTTTGCCACGGGCGTACCGGACGACGGCGAACAAACGGCCGTCAGCACGGCCTGGATTTTAAACTTGACCGATGGCACGGTTCCCGTGCGGGCGGCAAGCCCCGCCTACGTGCCGCGCTTTGTCCAGAACGCCACCGCGCCGACGATCATTTATTCCACCTCCGCTTCTCCTGCCCCCGGTAAAACTTATCTCTGGGACGGCAACGGCAAAGTGATGAAAAAAGAGATTGCCGGCGGCATGCCCGGCGCCGAGCAGGAAGTATATGCCGGCGGTTCCTATTTTGGAGGGCTCTCATGGGACGAACGCTATCTTGCCACCGCCTGGCTTGCGGGCCCGAATTCCTACCTCTTAGACCTTCAGAATGCCGCGCGCGGCCCCGCCGAAATTCATACCTTAAAAGTCAAGAAGCTCAGCTCCAATGCCGACACCACTATTAAAATCGGGACCTGCAATCCTTCGGTTTCTTCGAGCAGGATTTTTACCGATTGCATGATGTATTTCGATTTCGGATCGGGAGCGATAAGCGCCGCCGGCTGTTCTGATTCGCTGCTTGGCAGTTGGGGCATGCATCAGAGGATATTTATTACCCGTATCGACAGTACCATCCTTCGCGTCTACGATCCCCCATCGGATATTATTACCGTTCAAGGCAAAAACGCCACGGGAGAAATCGTCGCCAGGGAATGGGACAATCCGGAATGGTCCAACCATCCCTATCTTGCCGTGGCCGCGGTTAAAATCGACCGTCTCTGGAAAGACAAGACCGGCGCCTATACGCATACCCAAAACAACGAATTCATTTATGCCATAAACCTTAAAGATTCCACCTCTATAAGACTCGTCGAAACGACCGATTCCTCTTATGTAAATTTTAATCCGGTTTCCTGTTCCGAACAAATCAGCTTTCAAAGCCGCACCGACATCCGTTGGCCGTGGCTCTGGGCCAGGGTCCCGGCCGCCTTTAAGGAAGATTCTTTATGGTTGGCCAGGGGTATTGGCCGAAGATAACAGGTTTGGCAAAAAAAATAGTTACAAATTTGACAATGTCGTATTTATGGTAATAAAACGCATTATTATCATTCCATACCTTAAATAAAATTCACCTAAATTAAGATCAAGAGAGACCGGAATAATAAAACTATGCTTTGGAGGCGGCATGAACAATCCTTTCCGCTTTGTCGCGTTCTATTATGCTTTGTTAATTTCCGGGGCGTTCTTATCGGTTGACGCCACGGTAGCGATTCTGGATAATCAAACCGATGAAGGGCTAAGCTGTTATAAAATCACCTCCCAAAGCGCCACGTATTATTATGATAAAAACGGCGGGGGGTTTTCCAGTATTTTGGACAAAGACGGCAATGATTGGGTCGGCTGGCATTCCGGGACCAGTCAAGCCAACGGATATCGGGGCATACCTAATCCGGGGAGCATAGGCTTTCATCCCGGTTATCCGAATGACGGCGGCGGCGGAACGGGTTGCACCAGCACGATTATCTCCCAGGCAACCAACAAGGTCACGATTCAATCAAGCACCTCTGCAGGTTCAAAAATGCAATGGGATTTTTATGATGATCACGCCACGTTGACGGTCGTAAGCGCAAGCGCTTCGTATCGAATAGGCTACGAAGGCACCCCCGGCGGCACGGATGGGCTGCCTTCGGACGGTTTTTACTACAAATCGGACGGCGTAAAGCATGCAATTACGGACCTTCTCGGCGGCAGCACCGATGTTACGGTCTTGCCCGATCCCGAATGGATTTTTTTCGGGGGAAACGGACTCAACCGCGTTCTTCTTTTAATTCACCAGACCCACGATAATATTGCGGACAATTACTGGGCGATGAATGGCGTTGGGGTCGGCAATATGACGGTCTTTGGGTTCGGCCGCACCAATCATAGCGGCGCCGGCGGCTTGACCGCCGCGAACAACGTATTTCATTTTGCGCTCGTGGAAAGCAACATCTTCGCAAC
>JAQUMP010000605.1 GCA_028718065.1 Chitinivibrionales bacterium
AGTCCCAGTTCAAAACGCATCATAAAATCTATCCAGGCCTTGGGCCGCCGCCGCAGGGCAGCCACGACCGGCTCGCATTCCTGCGCACTAAGGCCGTACCCGATAAAAACATCGCGCACCTCCTGTGCCTCCACCTCCGGTTTTTCTTTTACTTCCAGCGCCTCGCGTATCTCCTCCGAGCGGTAATGCTCGGCATCGCCGCGGGCGGCCAGATAGCCGCCCAAGCCCATGGCAATTGATCCGGCCGCGATTTCGGCCAGGCCGGCCGTCACGATGATGCTCGTTTTGGCCACGGCGCCCGAAAGACCGGCCGCAAGCGCGAAAGGCACGGTCAGGCCGTCGGACATGCCGATGACAATATCCCGCACCGTTTCCGATGCGTTAAAATGTTTTTCGCTATGCGGTGTTTGCGGCATTTTTAAGGCGCAACTTTTTTAAGGCCCGAAAGCATTCCCAACGCCCTCGGCGCGGCAATTTGCGCGGGTGTTATTGACAAAATGGATTTTCCGTCTTTAAACGTCGATTGCGCGGAAAGTTCCACGTATTTGGTGCTGCCGGCGGATATAATCACGTCGATTTTTGGCGGCACGACATCCTGGTCGGGGCTGCTTTCACCGGCTTGTAAAGAGTATTCGCCGTCGCTGACCGGAAACTCGCAATAGCTGCCGGCCTGCAGCACCGTCATCTGACGCCCATTGAGCATAACCGGGGTGGCAAGTTTTGAATCGGGCTGCTGTTTGGGAAATAAAACGACGATCGAAGCCTTTCCCGTGTCCTGCGCCAGCGCCGGGGGATGGTTTGCGCATCCAAAAAGAAACAGGCATGCCAGCGCCGCTCCCGCTAAAATTTTTTTAAACATTCAATCCTCCCTTTTAAAAATAAGATTGCGATTTGCAGTGATTTTCCGGCACAAAAAAATTGGGCATAACCCCAAAGGAGTTATGCCCAAAAACTAATATCCGAAGTTGCGCAAAGTCTTGCCTTTTTAAGTCCCCCTTCGGGATTGCCATGTGCCGGTGGCACATTGGGGGCTTAGGGGGCGCGTAACTTTAATAAAAGAATTTTTGCGACTTATGCTCCTCGTTTTCATAAAGCAACGATGCTATTTTGCCGGAAGGTTTTGGAAAATGGAGCACCAGGGCCGTGGTCTCGTGTTCCGTGTCTAAAATTTCGGGATCGATCTTGGAGGATTCGAGCGCCTGGTATTTCTTGCCGGCGTCATCCACCAGAAAGAAATTTTTAGCGCGCATGCGCAGCGGATTGTAGGAATAATTGAACATGCTTACCTTAAGGGTAACGGTACCGCCTTTGTCCGACTTGGTCGGCACGGCCATCATGATGTCGTATTTGTCAACAACCGGATCGGGCTTGCCGTCCACGACCATTTTGTAGGCCGAATAGGTCCCCGCGTTCAGGACGCGCGCCTTGGAAAGCAAATCGGCCGCGCCCGGATAATCGGCCTTGTATTTAAGCACGAGTTGCACCAGATATTCGGCGCTTAAAAGGCCCCGGACGTCGTTCTTGTTCTTAACGGCCTCGGCGAATATCGCGGAGGCTTCGTCGAATTTGTTTTTAACAAAAGAGCCGATCAGGGATTCTCTTTTTGTCGCGGCGGCGGAATTTGCGCTCAGGTGCAGCGCTTTGTCGATAAGCTGCAAGGCGTCGTCCATTTTTTCGCGCGCGACGGTTGAGTCCGCCAGCGTGAGCAGAAAATTCGCGTACATGGTTTTTAGGTTTTCCGGGGCATCGGGCGTAAGATATTTGTCGATATCGGTCATGTAAAGCGGCAGCGCATCCATGCCGGCCGTGCCTTCGGAGATCACCAGATTGGCGCGAATAAGCGTTGTTTCAATAAAACGCTCTCTCAGCCGCGGACTTATTTTTTCCGGATGGGCCAGGATGGCATTGTGATACATTATGTAAGCGGTTTTTTCCAGAAGCCTCTTGGTATTGGCGTCTGATGTACTTTTGGCGCTGTTAAAGGCGGCATCGCCCTTGGATTCGTATGAGGAACCGCATGCCGTTAAGAGGATCAAAACGCTTAAGCCCGAAGCCAACTTCAGAAGCAGGTTCATTTTCATAAAAAACGCTCCTTAAGGGATATAAAAGAAATAAGGGTGTTCCTCAATACCGTATATAAAGATGTATTGTTCCAAGTATGGTTGTCAATACCGGAATGTTTTTTGGCCCCGGCCGACGGATTAAAGCCCCATTCTTTTTTCAACCGACAAGGCATGATATATTAAGCGCTCGGCGCGGGCAAAAACCCCCACCGCGCGGCCGCAGCGCCGCAGGCCCGCGGCCGTTACCTCGGCCAGCGACATGCGTTTGCAAAAGTCAAGCACTCCGAGCGGCGAGGCAAAGCGGGCCGAGGAGCCGGTCGGCAGCACATGGTTGGTGCCGATATAATAATCGCCGAGAGCAACGGGCGTAAAGGGCCCTAAAAACACCGCGCCGGCATTGCGGATTTCTTTACAATCGCGTTTGTAGGACGCGGTCATGATCTGCAGGTGTTCGGGCGCGAAGCGGTTGATAAACTCAATACTGCGCCGGCGGTCTTTGGCGATGCAAATTGTAATGCA
>JAQUMP010000606.1 GCA_028718065.1 Chitinivibrionales bacterium
AACGTTTTCCGGCAAAAGCCGTATATCCCGGGCTAAATACCCAATTCATAGGCATCCTGGAATCCCAGGGCGTGTGGGCCGAAAAATGCGCGGGCTGCGGCAATTGCCGTCTGGGCCAATACTTTGGAATTTGCCCGATCACCCGCTGCGCAAAACGTCAACTTAACGGCCCCTGCGGCGGGTCGCGCAACGGTAAATGCGAGATTAGCGCCGCCACCGATTGCGCCTGGCAGCTAATCTACGAGCGGGCCAAAGCATTAAACAGAGTGCAGGAACTTGAACGAGTTGCGATCATGCAAGATTGGTCGAGCTCAAATGACGGTGGCGTTAGAAAAGTCGTGCGCGAAGATCAGTGCATCGCGGGCATGGGCCCCAAGGCATAACTCATCCCAGAGGAATCAATGAAAACAGATTCAACAATCGTTATGGAAGATTTGGACCAGGGATTTGCCGACGAAGTGGCCCTCATGCCGGGCGGCGGCAACATCAAAAAATGTTTTGCCTGCGGCACCTGCGCGGCGGGATGCCCGGTCACCAACATCGACGAAGAATACAATTGCCGGACCATCATTCGTAAAATTTTGTTCGGCATGCGCGAGGAAGTTCTTAAATCGCAAGCGATCTGGCTCTGCATGATGTGCTATCGCTGCTACGCGCGCTGCCCCCAGCAGGTCAACTTTACCGACATCATGCGCGCCTTGCGCCACATTGCCGTGCGCGACGGCTATGCTTCGGTGGATATGCTTGCAAAAGAAGAGGAATTCGATAAAAAGGCGCAAACGCTCCGGCGCGATCTTGTCAAGGGAACGCCTAAAAAGGCGATCGCTGTAAAAGCGTCCGGCGCAAAACCCGACAAAAAGAAAAAACGCAAGGCGTAATTTTTATTATGATGCACAAGAATGCAATGGTCATCGGCGGCGGTATTGCCGGAATCCAGGCGGCATTGGACCTTGCCGAAATGGGAATCGAGACCTTTCTGGTTGAGCGCGGCCCCTCCATCGGCGGACGCATGGCAAGGCTCGACAAAACATTCCCGACCAACGATTGCGCCATGTGCATTCTCTCGCCCAAACTCGTGCAGGCCGGCAGCCATCCTTATATTCATATCATTACGCACGGCGAAGTAATGGGCATACAAGGGCAGCCGCCCAACTTAACGGTCACGGTGCAAAAACACCCCCGCTACGTTGACGAAAGCAAATGCACGGGGTGCGGCATTTGCAGCACCAAATGCCCTACCAAAATCCCCGATCCTTATAATCACGGGTTGAGCCAGACCAAAGCGATCAGGATTCCTTTTCCGCAAGCCGTTCCGGCGATTGCGGTCATCGACCAAAAAAAATGTCTCTATTTACAAAAGGGTCGCTGCCGTCTTTGCGAAAAAGCCTGCGGCGTAAACGCCATCGATTTTAATCAGAAAGAAGAAACTCTTTCGATCGAGGTCGGCTCGGTAATTCTGGCCTGTGGTACCACGGAATTTAACGCCAGGCTCAAAGGCGAATACGGCTACGGCATTTTCCCCAATGTGCTCACCAGCATGGAATACGAGCGCATCCTCAGCGCCTCGGGCCCCAGCGGCGGCCATATTGCGCGGCCATCGGACCATAAAGAACCAAAGAAAATCGCGATTCTGCAATGCGTGGGCTCGCGCGATATTGCGGCGGGCAACGAGCACTGTTCGGCCATCTGCTGCATGCAGGCCGCCAAAGACGCCATCATTACGCAAGAGCATTTGCCGCAGGCCAAAACCACGATTTTTTACATGGATATCCGCGCCTTCGGCAAAGGCTTCGACCGTTTTATCGATAAGGCCCGTGACCAGCACGAAACAACCTTTATCAACGGCCGCATCGCCTCGGTGGAGAGCAATCCCAAAACCAACGATTTGTCAATTAACTATATAACGCAGGACGGCAAAACCAGCACGGCAACATTTGACCTGCTTGTGCTTTCGGTGGGCATAGAGCCTTCGGTTTTGTCCGTGGCGGCAGCGAACAATTGCGAAGTTAGCATGGATAGCCGTGGGTTTATAAACGTTGACACACTGGAACCCGTGACCACCAACCGGCCGGGCGTGTTTGTGTGCGGCAGTGTTTGCGGCCCTAAAGATATTCCGGAATCGGTTGTGGAAGCAAGCGGTGCGGCCTCGGCTGCGGCTTCGATGCTGGGCGCTCTGCCGGTAAAAAAAATAACGGTCGATCTTCCGGACCAACGCGATTTACGGGGCGAAGCCCCAAAAATCGGCGTGTATGTGTGCCGCTGCGGCATAAATATTGCCTCCACGGTCGATGTCCCTTCCGTGGTTGCCTACGCCAAAACCTTGCCGGGCGTAAAATTTGCCGGGGAGCTTATGTTCTCCTGCTCGCAGGATTCCCAAAAGGCAATTCGCGCCACGATTGCCGAGCACGGTTTAAACCGTTTGGTGGTGGCCGCCTGTACCCCGCGCACGCACGAGCCGCTTTTTCAAAAAACGCTCGAGCAGGCCGGCGTTAACCCGTATATGTTTGAGTTCGCCAATATCCGCGAGCATTGCGCCTGGGTGCACCAAAAAGAGCCCCAGAAAGCCACCAAAAAAGCCGCC
>JAQUMP010000607.1 GCA_028718065.1 Chitinivibrionales bacterium
CGTGATAGAATTCCAGGCGCTATTTAATCATAATATATATCAATTTTTTGATTATATTAGTGTTGGTACATCCCTTATTACCGGCAAAAGGAGCCCTTTATGAAAAAATCAAGCGGTCTGTTGATGGCATCATTTTTAGTTGTGGGGTTCTTTTTGTCGAGTTCGGCCTTTGCAAAGGCGATTACCGTTTCCGGCGTCGTGCAGGATTCCCTTGCCGGCACGCCGATTTCCCAGGCGACCATTTTGCTTTACGCAAGCGATTCATTGAATATCGATATGAATAATCTGCAATTCGATTCCACGCATACCGGCGCCGATGGTACCTTTTCTCATCCTATGACCGTAAGTCAAAATGCGATTTTCCTTTTCTACGGCGTCCTCAAGCAGGGATATCCGGTTAAATACAGTCTCGCGGGCATTCTGCTGCCTACCGTCAACCTTAACACCATAAAACTCAATAAAATCACCCCACTGGTTCAGGACACCTTGACCGTGAGCGGGAGCGTGGTTGATTCCGCCACCGGAAGCGGTATCGGCGGTGTCGTGATAATCATGAGCGGCCTGGGGAGCTTTGATACAACCGGCAACAGCGCGGTCACGGGCAATAACGGCGCGTTCCAAAAACGGGTAATAATCGGCAATGCCCCTTCCAACCAAATGCTTAATTACCTTATTGCCAAAGACGGCTACAAACCCGCGGTCGGACAGACGCAAGTTCCGGGGAAGCAAGTGGACCTGGGAAGTATCGTATTAAGAAAAAATGCCGCTTCGGCGATTAAGCGGGGCGCAGCACTGTTGCCGCAGGCAAAGGAAGCCACAACCATGAGCATTTACACGATAAGCGGTAAATTGCTCTATTCCGGCGCGATCGGCAAGGTTGACAAAGTAACACAAGGCCGGAGCAGTCCGGTGATTGTGGATTTTAAATTTAATAACGTCAGCGTCGGCGAAAAGATGGTTCCTAACAAATAAATTCGGGTAGAGACGCACGGCCGTGCGTCTCTACGTTCAATAAATCAACCCTGGTTTCTTAATTCCACCGCCTTGCGGCATTTTTCCGTAATCGCGGCCCATTTACCGCCCGCGATATCGTCCTTGGTGGCAAGCCAGGTCCCGCCGACGGCCAAAACGCCTTTGGTACCCAGATACTCCTTAAGGTTCTCGGGGTTAACGCCGCCGGTAGGCATGAACTTGACCCCGGTCTGGAGGTAAGGCGCCGCCAGCGCGCTCAGGGTTTTGAGGCCGCCGAATGCGCCGGCCGGGAAAAACTTTAAGACCTTGCTCCCGGCTTCAAGAGCGGCCTCGATTTCCGTGGGCGTACAAATGCCGGGAACAAACATCATCTCCAGTTCCGTGGCCCGCTTGACAACGCGCGGATTCAACCCCGGCGCCACGCCGAATATCGCCCCGCACAATTTGGCCTTTTCAAGAACCTCCATGGTCAGGATCGTACCCGCGCCAAGAAGCAGGTTCGGCCGTTCACGGGCTATAATTTGTAAAGCTTCCGCCGCTGCCGCCGTGCGAAACGTGATTTCGATGAGCGGCAGACCGCCGGCGATCAGCGCATCGGCCAGCGGCAGGGCGTCTTTGGCGGATTCGATGGCGATCACCGGAACGATGCGATGTTTCTCCAGGGTCTTAAGGATTTCTTCGTATTTCATTTGGTAATTCCTTTTTAAATAAAGTATAAAGAGTGTTTTTTAACCTCACCCCTGGCCCCTCTCCGAATCGGAGAGGGGAAAAGGGGTGGCCAAAGGCCGGGGTTAAGAGGTGAGGTCAACAAATCGCGTGCATATTATTTTTGAACCGCAGCGAGTTCGATGCGTGTTCCACTCCGTAAAGAATCATTTACCGCCAGGACCATCTCCAGCGCTTTCCGGCCGTCTTCGCCCGTAACTTGGGGCGGCTTGTTCTGCAAAACACACTCCACGAAATGTTCCATTTCGGCCAGATAGGCGTCCTTAAACAAGGTGCGCCAGCTCTTAACGGCCTGGCCGATGGCCTTGCCGTCGCGGGTGATATGGGTCAAGCCCGATTGCACGGCCGAGCCCAGAAACAGCACGCCGTTTTCGCACATGATCTCCACGCGGGCGTCGTAGCCGTAATGGCACGGGCAGGCGCCATCCACCATGCCGATGGTGCCGTCCGTAAAGCGGAAGGTGGCCGAGACCGTATCGTAAAAGTCCGGGAAGTCTTTCTTGGCGTCGTCGCATTTAAAATTGCCGCCTTCGGCATGCACGTGCAACGCCTCCTTGCCCACGAACCAGCGCAGGCTGTCGAGGTCGTGGCTATTTACCTCGGCCACAATGCCGTTGCTCTTGCGCAGGTCGTACATCCACGGACCGGGACCGCCGGGCCCGCGACCGGTGGATTTAATAAGAATAACGCGCCCCATTTCGCCTGAGTCAAGTAACTGTTTGGTCTGCTTAAAACCTTCGTCAAAGCGGCGCATGAATCCGATTTGTAACTTGACGTTCGCTTTTTTTGCGGCTTCATCGATTGCAATGCACTCCGCAACCGTGACCGCCATCGGTTTTTCGAGGAAAATATGTTTTCCGGCTTCGGCCGCAAGGCAGG
>JAQUMP010000608.1 GCA_028718065.1 Chitinivibrionales bacterium
TAAATGAACACGGCTGCACCGTTTATCTGGAGCAGGCCCGCTTTTCGCAGTTCGATGCGGTCCTGCGGCGGCTCGGCTTCAGCGCCGTCGACGGCCTGCTTTTAGACCTCGGCGTTTCCAGCCACCAGCTTGACGAGGGGCAGCGCGGTTTCAGCTACCGCGTGGATGCGCCGCTTGACATGCGCATGGACCAATCGCAGGGGACGAGCGCCGCGGAGCTATTAAATAATAGCTTAAGCGATGAAATCGCCGAAATGCTCTCGACCTACGGCGATGTCACCGGCGCCGGGCCGCTTGCCGACGCTTTTGTACGTTTTCGTGCAACGCGGCCCTTTCAGCGCACCGGCGATATCGCCGAAAGTTTAAAGCCGATTTTCGGGCAAAAACTTTCCTACGATCTGCTCGCGCGCATTTTTCAGGCCCTGCGCATCGCCGTTAATGACGAGCTGCAAGAGCTGCGCCTTTGCTTAGAAAAAACCGTCGACCATATTAAAGCCGGCGGACGCCTTGCCGTAATCGCCTATCATAGCGGCGAAGACCGGATCGTAAAAGATTTTTTCCGGCTCCAGGAAAAAAAATGTATTTGTTCTTTACAGATGCCGCAATGCGTTTGTGGGGGCCGAAACCAAAAATTTAAACGGGTAAACCGTAAAGCCCTTAAACCGGTGGAGGCCGAAATCGGCTGCAATCCGCGCAGCCGCAGCGCCCGTTTACGCATCGGAGAGCGGTCGGGAGAAAGCTTATGACCGTGCGAGGCTCCAAAAATTCATTGTCAAAGGGGATATTTTCCACGGTGGCGGGCAATGTCCGGATTCTGGCGATAATCGTGGCGGTGCTCGGGACCGTCATGGCGCTGCCGCTCTTTATCGTCTGGAAACAGGTCTTCGTTACCGAATGCGCGCTGCGCACGCAGGCGCTCTCCGATAGTTGCGCCGCGGCCCGCGGCGAAATAATCCGGCTCCAGTACGCCGTGGAAACCCTTTCCCGCACCGAGCGCATCGAAACCATCGCCCGGGAGCGCGGGCTGCAATATCCGGCGGCCTCCCATATCGTATTTGTAAATCAAGCGCCGCCGCCGAAAAACAAGGAACCCAACAACGTCGAGGCTTTTTTAGTCCTGGTGCGCCGCTCACTGGCGCATTCGCGAGGGTAAATGCATATCAACCGCGTCCGCGTTTACGTTTGCCTTGCGCTGCTGATCGCGGCCCTGGCGACGATTATCGGCCGGCTCGTGGTGATCCAGATCGTCCAAGGGCATTCGTATGCCGAGTGCAGCCGCAACCAGTCGCAGCAGCGCTCGGTCCTGATTGCGCACCGCGGTTCCATCTGCGATACCAAGGGCGAAATCCTGGCAACCAGTATCGAGCGCCATCCGCCCGAACCCAAGGCCCGAAAAGGAAAAGGAGTGGGGAGCGAAGCAAGCAACGCCGATTCGGCCGGTACCCTGGCTCCCTTAAGCAACCGTGTTTATCCGTTTGGTGAGATCGGCGCCAGCGTGCTCGGGTATATCGGCCACGACGGCTTCGGGCTGGGCGGCGCGGAACTGGCCTTCGATCGTTTTCTGCGGGGCGAAAACGGCTGGGCAATCCTCCAAAAAGACGGTCGTAACAAAAAATATCGCAACGAAAATCTTCCCCAGAAAATTCCTCAAAACGGCGCAACGGTCTACCTGACCATCGACGCCGACATTCAAAAAATCGTTTTTCATGTTTTGCAGCAGACCGTGGGTTCGTTGCATGCGCTCGGCGGCATGGCCATGGTCATGGACCCGAAAACCGGCCGGATTCTCGCCATGGCGAACGTTCCTTCGTTTAATCCGAATAATGTCGCCCGTTTTCCGCTCACGCTGCGCCAGAACCGCTGCATCAGCAACAATTATGAACCCGGTTCCACCTTTAAACTTATTACCGCCGCCACCGCGCTCACGGAAAATATCGAATCCGAACACGACATGATCGACGGCCTTAACGGACGATATATTATCGGCGATCAGGCCATCCGCGACCATAAGGCTTACGGTCTTTTAAGCTTTACGCAGGCGCTGGCCTATTCGAGCAACGTCTGCTTTGCCCAGATCGCCCACAAGATCGGCGCGGCCCGGCTCTATAAATATATCCGCGATTTCGGTTTTGGCGCCCCGGCCGGGATCGCGCTGCCCGGCGAAGAGGGCGGCATCGTGCATCCGCTTGACAAATGGTCACCACGCACGCACGTGACCGTGGCCATCGGCCAGGAAATCTCGGTGACGTTTTTGCAGATGATGCTCGTGTATTCGGCCATCGCCAATAACGGCGTCCTGCTCAAACCCGTGATCGTCGATAAAATCATAGGCGCCGACGGCCGCTTGCTCGACAGCGCGCATTACGAACCCCTGCGCCAGGTGGTAACGCCGGCGATTGCGGCCCGCTTGCGCACCATGCTGGTGGAGGTTGTCAAGCAGGGCACGGGCGTGCGCGCCGCGCTCAGCGGCATTGCCGTTGCCGGCAAGACCGGCACCGGCCAGAAAATCGACTCGGCCACAGGGCAATATTCGGACCGCCGCGTGTGGGCCTCGTTTATCGGTTTTCTGC
>JAQUMP010000609.1 GCA_028718065.1 Chitinivibrionales bacterium
GGTGGAGATCGGCAAGGTTGTAGACATGATTAAAGGCATCGCCGACCTCACCAATCTCCTTGCGCTTAATGCGACCATCGAGGCCGCTTCGGCCGGAGACGCGGGAAAGGGTTTTGCCGTGGTTGCCAATGAGGTCAAGGAGCTTTCCAAGCAAACGGCAAAGGCCACGGACACGATTTCGATCCAGGTGGAAGGCATTCGCAAAAACACCTTCAGCGCACTCCAGGCCATTGAAAAAATCACCAAGATCAGCGAGGAAATAAACGCCATCTCCCTAACGGTCGTAACGTCGGTTTCGGAGCAGAATTCAACCATAGGGCAAATCGTAAAAACCGTCGGCAACGCCAGCGAAGAGGCCATTAATATCGCCCGGAACGTCGGGGAATCGGCCAAAGGGCTTTCGGACATTTCCGTAAATATTCAAAACGTCAATAAGGCGGCGCAATCGACCGCGCAGGGGGTCGACCAGATTACGCAAAGCTCCCAGCAGCTCGCCACGCTTGCCTCGGACCTTAAATCCATCGTCGACCAGTTCAAGCTGTAAGGCGCCGCCTACAACTGCACGGTCGCCACGTTGAATCCGCCTTTGTCAACAATACTGACCAGCACCTTGCCCGTATCGCTGCACCATTTGGTAATGTCGTTGGGAAAAGTAGGACAATCGGCATGAACTTCCAGGACCGTGCCGGCCGGCAAGGTGTTCGCCTTGATCGCGGCTTTAAGAACGGGCTGCGGGCATTTTAAACCTCTGCAATTCAGTACTTCCGCCATACTATGCCTCCTTTGACAAAAGGTGTTAATGGGTTTTGTTATTTTAAAACAGTTACGGTTCCCGTTGGTTTCCTTCGGTGTCTCTGATAATGGTTTTGATCCGCCGGTTTGCAGGATCGAAAAACCTGACTTCAAGCGGCATTTTTCCCGGCAGGCTGTGCGTGGCGCATGACAAACAGGGATCATAGGCGCGGAAAGCCATTTCCACCATGTTCAGCAGCCCGTCGTCGGCCTTGCCGTTATGGATCAAGCCGCGCGCCGCTTTTTCGATGCTCATATTGATCGCCGCGGAGTTGTTGAGCGTGGCCACGATAAGATTGACTTTGGTTATAAGCCCCTTTTCGTCCGTGGCATAATGGTGAATCAGCGTTCCGCGCGGCGCTTCCACGATGCCCACGCCCTCGCCCCTAATATTGAATTGCATGTTGCGAATGTCGGGCGAAGTTAATTCTTCAAGTCCGGCGAGTTCCACCAGGCGTTCGGCGGCGTAGAGAACCTCCACAAGGCGCGCCCAATGGATGGCCAGCGTATTGTGCGCGGGTTTGGCGCCGAGCGTAGCGTACATGCGCTCGAATTCCGCTTGGGCAAGCGGGGTCGCCATGCCCGCGGCCACGTTGAGCCGTGCGATCGGCGCCACGCGATAAATACCGCTCTCTTTTCCTTCCACAAAACCCTTCCAGCCGATTTTGCGCAGGTAGGGGAACTTTATATAGGTCCACGGCTCCACGCGTTCGGCAATCACGGCGGCATATTCGGCCGGCTTAAAGCGGTCGATCTCGGCGCCGTTTTCGTCGGTTACGCGGATGTCGCCGTCGTAAAAGGCGACCTTGTTTGATTTGTCAACCATACCCATGTATTTCGTCTTAATGCTATACAGGTCCGATAAAATAAGGTCGACATAGGTCTTGTTCGCCAGCACGATCGTGTCGAATGCCTTAAGCGTAAACCGGGCAAATTCGAGCGCGTCGGCCGCAAAGGCCTTGAGTGTTTCCCGGATTTCGGGGGTCACCTGTTTGGCCACGCCGCCGGGCAGTCCCAGCACCGGATGGATCGGTTTACCGCCGATAAGCGACATCAGCTCGCGGCAGCGCTTTCTAATGTCAATTACCTTCTTGCCGGTCTCGACCCCCACCTTGCCGATAACGCCCAGAATATTGCGCTCGGCCTTGGGAGCGTTGGGTCCAACGATAAAATCCGGGCCGCCCAGAAAGAAAAAATGCAGCAGGTGGTCCTCGAACATGAACAAGTTATAGAATGTTTCGCGCACCGCCAACGCCGCCGGCGGCGGCGTAACGCCGAAAACCCCGTCGAGCGCCTTGGTGGCGGCCATGTGGTGCGCGGTCGGACATACGCCGCAGATGCGCGAGGTTATCTGGGGCATATCTTCGGCCGGCCGTCCTTCGCAAAACTTCTCAAAGCCGCGCAGCTCCGGAACCTGAAAGAGCGCTTTTTCCACCGACCCGCTTTCGTCAAGGTGGATATCGATTTTGCCATGCCCTTCGAGGCGCGTGATAGGGTCGATGGTAATGGTTTTTCTCATTATGCTTGCTCCTTGCGTTGACTGCCCAGAAGTGAGGCGGAAAGGCCGTAGCGATAAAAAGCGCCGGCCGGATCGACCATGCCCGCGAGCGCCGTTTTAACTTCGGCGCCGTTTTCGGCTCCAAGCGCCCCGCCGAGCGCGCCGATCATCTTGGCGCCCTGATCGGCGCCGGAAAGGGGGCCGAAACATCCGGTGCAGGGCATATTTCCTTTTACGCAAGGATAGTCGCATCCGTCACGCGTGGCCGGGCCC
>JAQUMP010000610.1 GCA_028718065.1 Chitinivibrionales bacterium
CAGGCCGGACTGCGCCACCAGCCCCTGTAGCTTCAATGTGTCCTGCCACGATAATTTCATCGACGCCGCCGTGCCGGAAAGATATTTCATGCCTTCCATTAGTTCCGGAATCGTTGTGGCGCTGGCCGCGTCCACACGCTGGATAAAATCAGCCAGATCGCCGAACTGCGAACCTTTAACGTTGAACGGCGTGGACATCATGACCATCGCCTCGGCGATCACATCGGGCAACTCGCCGGACAGCGTCGCCAGCGCGGTTGCCGCGTAGGCCGCGCCGCGTTTGCCGACGACATCCTGTATTTTCAGACCGGCTTTCAAGAACACATTTTCGATACCGACAACATCCGTCGCGGAAAACGGCGCTATTTTGGAAACCCCGATTGCCGTGCTGCGCACATCGGCCAATTCCCTGTTGAGCGCTGCCGCGTCTTTGCCGGACTCCATCAGGTTCATGCGGACATTGATCATTGCTTCCTGGAGGTCGCCTGCGGCCATAATGCCTGGTTTTATCTTGTTTAACGCATACCAGGACGCCGCTATTGCTTTAAGTCCCGTCGTCATATGCCGGGACATATCGTCAAAATCGCGCTTGACTTCTTTGGATGCATCCCCTAAACTTGTAATCGAATTACGGACACGGGCAACAACGCCTTTCAGCATATCGATGGCAGTAAACTGGAGAGCAACGGTCATGACATTAGACATTATCATTTACCTCATGGCAGCGATTATTTTCTTTGCCGCTTTTTATGGCATTATCCGTCTCAAGGGCGTCTGGATTATCTGCGCACTGCTTTACGGCATGGGCGGCATTCTTTCGTCCGCCGCCGCCTATTTGGTTTTTTACCCTGTCTTTTCCACCACGCATTTTGTGTTCCTTCCCGGCATTACCGGTTTTTTTGTATGGTCTGCTTTTTTTCTGCGCCTCTTTTTACCCGATAAGTTTTCGATCCGCTCTGATTAGACAGCGCGTCATGCATTATCGACAAATATCCTTCTGCCTCCGCTTCACCCATTTCCAGAATTGATTCTTCCTTAAAGCCCGCTTTCAGCAGCGCCAAAAGCACTGCTTTACTTGCCTTTGTTTTCCTCGCGAAAAGATTTCACGCGATTCCGCAGCCTCGCCAAGCCCTGGTTAATTTCAATCATGTCATCATCAGATAACTCCATGAGCAACTCTGCCGTTATCTTTTCTTTGGGAATATCGCCGAGGCAGAGAATTTGCCCGGCTAAAATAGCCAGGCCCAAATAGGCTTCGTTCGTTTGTGCCCGCTCATTTTCCATCGCATCGATGGAATCCCGGACTTTTTGCGGACGGATTTCAACTTCGCGATGTATCTTGCCCTCGTATTCAATGCCATCCGGCAATGTAAATTTTTCTGTGATCATATGCAGCTCCTTTTCTTTTTGCTTGAGAACAAGGGGTTGCAACCCCTTGTTCTACCTTCACTTTAGTTTCGCTTGACCGCCGACAAATCGATGGTTTGCGTGGCTTCGTTGTCTCCGTCGTACTTGACCGCGCCGATATTGGTGACGTACACGCCGGTGTACTTGATGCGTGTCCCGTTCTCGTAGTCGATGGTGAGGGTTCCGCCGCGCACCGTCGAAAAATCGAATGGCGTGGCGTCGCTGGGAGTAACGTATTCCACGCTGACGCCGTAACGCGGCGTGGCGCGGATATGTCCGGTGCGTCCCATGAGGTTGACGGGCTTATGCAGCTCGTGCTCTTTTTCTTCGACCGACTTAAAATCGATGATGCTCTGGCCGTTAATCTCCAGGAGTACCTGGCTGACAAATTCTTCTGACATAATAAAAACCTCCATTTTGTGAATAGCGAAAGGTGAAAGGTGAAGGGATTTTCTTTTCACCCTTCACGCTTCACTCTTCACGTTTTTTATAAAAGCAGATCAATCCTTCCGGCAAACACATGCAGGCCGTTGACCACGTCGCAGGGGATCTTCGCATCGAGCCGGTTCGGGTCTTGCAGATCCCGTTCGCAAATAACGCCGTCTTCGTTGGCGGCGACCTCCTCCACGATCTCCAGATCCTCAAGTTGATACAAAACATCCATAATTTGATCGCGTACTTTATCCGGCGTTTTACTGGATAGCTTTTCGCGCGGAAACCGCAGCGCTACGCGGGTGCGGATAGCCTTGCGCACATAATCCAGCGTGCGCATCGTGGTGATATCCAGCAAGGACACATCGTCAATGCCCTGGGCGTCCTGCACATAGGTGCTGATCGCCCGGACGATCTGGACTATTTCGCCGGGGCCGACTTCCAACGGCGTTACGCCGTTGGATAGACAGGATTCCTGTTCCGTGCGCGAGAGGCGGGAAGCAATTGGCGGCGCGGCAATGCCGGTCAGAGCCAGCGTGTTGAGCGGCCTGGCCGGATCTTCTTCGTAAGCCATGACCGCCGCGATAGCGGCGGCCTGGAGTTTGGACATATTTTCTTTTAAGTATACGCGTAAGCCATGATATTTTTCGCGATGTTACATTTCAAAAAGTCGGTTATCGGAGCTTCGTTGATTTCCTTCCGAAGCAGAGTAATCAGGT
>JAQUMP010000611.1 GCA_028718065.1 Chitinivibrionales bacterium
CCAGAAATCGGCCATGTCACGCGGCAGCGCGTGCCAATATTGCCCGGAATATGCCGTGCGTAAATATTCCAGAAATTCCCGGTAAAGCCCGGCGGAATATTCCTGCATTCCGTTGCGGGAAGAGAAAAAATTAATGTAATCCGGATGCACATTAACCAGCGCCATGCCCCCGTTCCGGGCGATCCAGTCCAATTTTTCCTTCCAGAGCGCAATGCTGTTTTGCCCCAGGAGCACAAAAAGCGTAAAGTCCTGACAAAGCGTATACGGCAGCTCGCAATACCCCGCGCGGCCGCTGCGGGGCGCATACCAGAAGGGAAAAATGGTGCGCACGCCGGAGGGCTGTGGTTCGAAGGGGTCGGTATCGAAGGTGGAGGCGTCGTAACTTATTGACAATTCAGAAATCCATTCCAGGTTGCGGATCATGGAAGGCGCGCGAAAACCAACCGCCTGCCACTCCTTGAGATAGCCGTTGATCTTTTCGGCCCCATCTCCCCAGATGGCCCGCGATTTAAACAGCTTGCCGTCGTGATGCAGTCCGTGCACGCCGATCTCAAAACCCCTCTCCGCTAAAAACTTGCGCAGGAAAGGGGAAACGCGGTAGCGTTCGGGCACAAAATTAAACGAAGAAATAAAACCCAGCTCCTTTTCCAGGTTCATGAGTTGGCAGCAGCGGTCATGCCCGATTTGGGTGTCGACATCGTGCGTCAGCACCAGCGCAAAGCGCTTATTCTCCGGCCATCCCTTAAATCCCGCGGGCCTTGTGCCGGCCTCCCGGTCGATGGGCCAGATAGCCGCAAACCGGCGCAATTTCTTTTTTGCCATGCGCCGCCGCAGCAACAACTGCACGCGGCGCGGAATAAGGGGTTTGACTAAATAAAAAAGATTTCTGTAATTCATACGGCGAAGGGACCCTCAGGTTTTTTTCAGGCGATATGCTTGTACGCCAGAGAACCCATGATATTGAGCACCGGCACGGGCAGTTTTCTTAACAAAACGGTGTAAAAACCCGGCGCCTGGTTTTTTTCCCGGACAAAGGCCCCGCGGGCATAATCGTATTTATAATAGTTTAAAACTTCTTCCGTCGCGCCCCAACCCGCTTTATAATGGCGCAGGCCTTCGTTGTAGTCTTCGGTTCTTCCCATGTCAAGCACGTTAAAGCCGTTGCGGCACAGCCATTGAATGGCCTCCCACATGACCAGGTTGTTGGGGCGCAGGTGCTGGAAGCGTTCGTCGGAGGCTGCGTATTTGTAAAGCGCTTTTACGCCGAAATGAAAAAACACCGCCCCGGCGACGTATTTTCCGCCGTAGGAGGCCAAAACGATAAAACCCTTGCCGGCCTCCAGAATATGCGTGAATATGGCCTTAAAAAACATTAACGGCTGGGACGGCAGCCCATGGCGCCGGCGCGTGAGGCTGTTGAGCCGGTAAAATTCCTGCATGGCCGCGGCCGACCGGGAAATGGAAACGCTCACGCCTTCCTTGACGGCTTTTTTAATGTTCCCCTTTGTCCCGTTGTTAAAATTCCGATAAAGCTGGTTTTCGTCGGGAGCAAGCGTTAGAAGGTGGTCATAGTAACTGGTCGACGGCGTTTGGCCGGGGTCCCGGCAGCCTCCCTTGATTTCCAAATATTTCCATCCTGCCTGCTTGCCGAATTCCGTAATTTGCCCGTAAACGTCCCCGCAGGAAATTGAGTCGGCAACGAGGGGGCTGCTATTATCGGTAAACGGAAGCGCCACCCCCTTTTTCCCGGTAAAAATGCTTTTAGCTTCCATGAGCGGAACCAGCACCTGCATCACGCGGTTCTCTATGAGCGTAAAATAATAGGGAGTAAACCGGTAGGAATCCACCAGTACGCGCGCCCAGGCGGCGGTATGAAAAAATGAATAGCCCCGGTTCGCCAGGAGCTCTTCGTCCCAGTCGGCACGGGTGAGCGGATTAAGGATTTGTAAGGGCGCATTCATTATTTGTTTCCTACAAAATCGGCGATGGCCGCAACGACGCGGTTCTGCTGCTCCTCGGTCAACTCCGGGAACATGGGCAAGGACAATATTTCGCCGGCGACTTTTTCCGAAACCGGAAAATCCCCGGCCGCATAGTGCAAATCGCCGTATGCCTTTTGCAAATGCAGCGGCACGGGGTAATGCAGGCCCGTGCCGATGAGGCGCTGCTTAAGGTAATCCTGGAGCGTGTCCCGTTGCTTGACACGCACGACATACAGATGGTAAATCGTTTTGGCCCAGCCCGGTTCAAAAGGCGGGATGACGGCGGCGACGGTTTCCAGCAGATTATTATAGTATGCGGCATGCTGCCGGCGCCGGTTGTTCCAGGTCGGAAGGAATTTAAGCTTTACGGAGAGCAATCCGGCCTGGAGCGCGTCGAGCCGGCCGTTGTATCCTTCGAATTCATGATAATATTTGCGGCTCTGGCCGTGATCGCGCAGCATGCGCACCGTTTGCGCCAGGGACTCGTCGGCGGTGGTCACGGCGCCGCCTTCGCCGAGCGCGCCCAGGTTTTTCCCCGGATAAAAACTAAAGGCGCCCGCTTTTCCCAGGGAA
>JAQUMP010000612.1 GCA_028718065.1 Chitinivibrionales bacterium
CATTTCTTCCACCAGGTCGAAATCGGCGATAACGCCGTCTTTCATGGGGCGGATGGCCTCAATCTCGCCCGGCGTGCGGCCCAGCATGCGCTTGGCCTCCAGGCCGATCGCGGCCACGCGCTTGGTGTTGCGGTCCAGCGCAACCACGGAAGGTTCGTCGATCAAGAGCCCGCGGCCGCTCACGTAAATAAGCGTGTTGGCCGTGCCCAGGTCTATGCCCAGATCGTTTGACAAAAAAGGAACAAGCTTCATGCGCCTTTATGCTCCTTTGTAAATATCATGCATGGTTATGTACAACTTTTGCCCCGCGCGAAACAAACAACGACACACCGCCCGGCAATAGCTTCGCGCCGTGTCGATTGTTTCCTCGTGCAGAGTCAAAATATACAACAATAAATTATCATCTCGGTAGTTAAAAATAGAAAATTACCCTTTGGCTTAAAGAAACAGACGTTACCCGTTCAAATTCAATCGACTCGCGCGATTATCGCGGGGCCGCGGTTTATTACGTTAAATAATGACATGCCGGTACACGCTTGTCAATTAATTTGTTATTTGCGGTAACCAGGGTATTTTCCGACGGATCAGGTGTGGAAAGGGCAGCCGAACCCTTGGCGCGGCGTTGCAATAGGGAATAACGCTTACTTTGCGAGGGGCATTTTCAAGCTCTTACGTACCACTGGGCGGCAAACTTGGCGATGGCGTTACCGGTGGCGGCTGGTTCGGCGCAACTACCGGCGGTGGAGAATTGGGAGGAACGACCGGCGCGGGTGCAGCGGGAGCTTTCTGGACCGGTATCGGTGAATTGGGCGGCGAAACCGGATTGATCGCTTCAACGGCGCCGCCGCCTTGTCCGGGAATTAAAATGGTTGAAGTTGGGGACGAAGCTGGGGGCGTTGTTCCGTCAGGTTGCTTGATAGTTACATTAAGGACCGCGCCGGTTGTCGGTGCGGCGGTACCGGTCTTGACCTTGGCATCCGACCGCATCACCGGTTCAATAACGTTGTCGGTGGTGATAGGATTTGGCCCCTTGATTTCGGGCAAATCGATCTGATCGTTGTTCACGGTTGCGGCAGGAACCGCTGCCGGTTTGCTTTTGTCGGCATTAGCGGAAATACAAAGCGACAAGCTTGCGATGATGGCGATTATTACTGTTTTTGTTTTCATAAGATCCTCACCTTAATACAAAGCAAAAAGGAGGCCGGAAAAATTCAATCGAAATCGGGCTGATTTAGCCGATGCGCCTTTAATAATCGGGAAACATTTCCCGGCTAATACGGAATTTCATTTAATAATGTCCGATAGCGCATTTAAAAAGAATGAGTTATAAAACAAAAACCACAATCGAGAAAATTATCCCAGTTTTAATCGATATCTTTATAAGGAATCCCATATTTTTCCAGCAGAATCCGCAGGCTTTTTCTATCGATGTCAAGTATCTTGCCGGCATTGGTCAGGTTTCCAGGGGCTTTTTTTAAGGCATGCGCTATCATTTCCCGGTCGATCGCCTCCCGCGCTTCGTGCAAGGTCCGGTATTTTAGGTCCGTCGTGGAGTTCAAACCGAGCGATTCGGAAGTAATGGCTTCCCCGTGCGTGGTAATGACCGCGCGCTGGATTTTATTTTCGATCTCCCGGACATTGCCCGGCCAGTCATACATGAGAATGGATTTTTCCGCCCCCCGGCTCAGCTCCAGGGCCTTGGTCCCAAAGGATTCGCAATATTTTTTCAGGAAAAAATTCGCCAGCACAAGCGCATCGTCTCCCCGCTCGCGCACGGGCGGGACCCTTACCTGAAGTACGCTCAGCCTAAAATAAAGGTCCTTGCGGAACCGGTTCTCGCTCAGGGCCCGGTCCAAATCCACATTGGTGGCCGCGATAATACGCACGTCGACTTTTATGGGTTGCGACGCGCCCACGTGCACGACCTCCTTTTCCTGGAGGGCCCGCAGGAATTTTACCTGAATGTCAAGCGGAAGCTCGCCGGCTTCGTCCAAAAACAGCGTGCCGCCGCTCGCTTCCTCAAAATAGCCGCGCGTGGTGGCAATCGCGCCCGTAAAGGAACCCTTTTCGTGGCCGAAAAGTTGGCTCTCGATCAAATTGGCGGGGAGCGCGCCGCAATTGACCGCGATAAAGGGCGCTTCTTTACGGGGGCTGCGGCGATGAATGGCGCGCGCCAGCACCTCTTTGCCGGTGCCGGTTTCGCCGATCAGGAGAATCGGCACGTCCAGCGCCGCGCCCTGCATGATGGTTTTAACGCATTGTTCAAAACTTTCGCTGATAAAAACCAGGTTTTCGAATTGTTTTTCTTCGATCCTGTTTTTGAGGGTGGCGATGGTGTTTTCTTTTTCCTGGAGCGCGTCCGATTTTCTAAGCAGCAGTTCCATAATCGAAGAAAGCCGGCGGAATATTTGCAGGTCCTCAAGCGTAAACGCGCCTTTATATGAGCGGCTGTCAAGGTACAAATAAATGCTTTTGGCGTTTTTTTGCCCCTGATGCAGGCAGGAACAGAGTATCGAGCGAATGTCGGCGTTGTGCACCGAATCCTGG
>JAQUMP010000613.1 GCA_028718065.1 Chitinivibrionales bacterium
AGATATCTTCCGAAATCAAACCGTACACGATGGAATTAAACTCATCAAAATTAAAAGGCGTGGTTTTAGGAATAATATTGCTGATGTTGTAGCGCTTGGCCATGCGCACGTAATTATCGATATCATAGCCGGTAATAAGCGCGGTTTTGGTCGCGGGGTAACGCTCTTTGATCTGGGCCAGCAGATCATAGCCTTTTATGCCGGGCATATTGATATCGGAAATGACCAGGTCGAAATTATTTTTTTCCAGGACCGACCAGGCCGCGGTTGCATCGGCGGCGGTAAAAACGGTAAAATTTTCCTGCAACTCGATTTCAAGCATGCCGCGAATAATCGGATCGTCGTCCACGATTAATACGGCGCCGCGTTCTGGTTCCGTCATAGCTTCGCATTCCCGGTAAAAATCAGGGTATCAGGCACAAGAGTTTGATTATGTAATTATACCGCGGAAATTTAAAGGAAGCAACGAGTATTAAGTAAATCGTGCGTTTAGGCAACGATATTAATATGCGGGGAAGAATTTTGTTTAGGGACCATTTTCGGCGAATTCGCCTGCCCCCCTAGGGTGTACCGCAGTGTTTGACCGGTTTTATCTCTTGACTTTTGCGAAGTGTCTGCGGTTTTTCCGGAGGAATCGCCGCCCGGGTTTTGATTTTGCTGCTGGGCAATCTCAAGATTGGCGCTTGCCTCTTTCTGTGCCGCGGCGGCGGCAACAGCCATGTCCTGCCCCGATGGATTGGCCGGCGCCAGGGCGGCACGCTGAACAACTTCCATCTTTCGCGCGGTTGCCTGAGGATCGTCTTTTATGGCGGACGAGTCGATGGAAACTTCGCCGCCTACGGCATAGCGTTTACCGTCCGGTCCGCTCTGATACGAATAAGAGGGCGATCCGGCATACTGACCGCCGACGGCGGCATGCGCCATCTCATGAGCATGAACCTCGGCATCACGAGCTTTTAGCTTATCTACTTCTTTTTGCTGTTCCGGCGATAATTCGTTTGACTTGGAGCCTTTTTTGGCCGATTTCTCGGAGGTTTCGGTCTTGCTTGGATCTTTCCCCCCTAAAACCGTAAAATCCGGCTTTTTAGCAGAACTTGAGCCGGTTTCGCCCGGGCCGGATGCTTTACCGGACAAATTGGGGCTATTCGACGCCCCAGAAGGCGACCCATAATCCGAGAGGCCGGATGGCAGAATGGAATCAATAGCGGAAGTTCCCATACGTATTATTATCTTAAATCTCGCCCCCTAAGGCGAAAATGTGCCGCAGGCACATGCCAATCCCGAAGGGGAACTTAAGGGAGCGCGAAAAATTTAGCAACAAGAAACAGTTATCCATTCAATATATCGGTATTTAAAAGGAGGGACTTTAATTTTCCTTTATTTTTCTTATGGGTCGTCCATAAAAATCCTTTTCCAATAAGCCCGATTGATCGTATTTTTAACCAAAATAACCCTATCATAAGAATAAGGAGCAACAACCATGTCCGCCCAGACCAATGAAGCACAGCCGATCCGAAAAGAATTTCAGACCGAAGCCAAGCAGCTTTTGCATTTAATGATTCATTCGCTCTACAGCCATAAAGAGGTTTTTTTGCGCGAACTGATATCCAATGCCTCCGATGCGCTCGACAAACTTCGTTTTGAGGCGCTCACCAATCCTGCTCTTGTCGAGAAAGAGAGCGAACTGGCCATCCGTCTTAAGGTTGATAAAAAAGCAAAAACCATAACTATTTCCGACAACGGCATCGGCATGACCGAGGAAGAAGTAATCGCGAATATCGGCACCATCGCCCGTAGCGGTTCGCGGGCGTTCCTGGAAAAATTGACCGGCGATCAAAAAGCGGATTCCAATCTTATCGGACGGTTCGGCGTCGGCTTTTATTCGGTCTTTATGGTTGCAAGCCGCGTAAAGCTCGTTTGCAAACGCGCGGGCGTCGACGCGGCGGCAATTGCCTGGGAATCCGACGGCATCAGCGATTACACTATTCAACCATCGGAAAAGCAGGACCGCGGCACCGAAATAACCATATATCTCAAAGACGAGGAGAGCGCCTTTGCCGAGGAGTGGCAGGTCCGTTCGATCATCAAAAAATATTCGGATTTCATCGCCTTCCCCATTTATTTGCCCAATGACAAGGGCAAAGACGAAATTGTCAACCAGACCAAACCCATCTGGAAACGTTCGCAGAGCGAAGTTACCACCGAACAATACGAGGAATTTTTTCAGCAGGCCTTGAACGGTTTCGATAAACCCCTGTCGGTCCTGCACAGCCGCGCCGAAGGCGTTTTGGAGTATTCATCGCTGCTCTTTATCCCGGGCAAGGCGGCCTTCGACCTGTTTAACATGGACCGCAAGCACGGCGTTAAGCTGTATGTAAAGCGCGTGTTTATCATGGACGATTGCAAGGAGCTCATGCCCGAGTATTTACGGTTTGTAAAGGGCGTGGTGGACAGCGAAGACCTGCCGCTCAATGTTTCGCGCGAGATGCTGCAGCACAACCCGCTCATCGAAAAAATGAAAAAAGGGCTG
>JAQUMP010000614.1 GCA_028718065.1 Chitinivibrionales bacterium
GACAGATGCTCGACCTTAAAGCGTCGGACCTGCACCTTACCGCGGGTGTTCCGCCGCTCTATCGCGTGGATGGCCGCCTGGTCCCCGCGCGCGCCGAGACATTATCGCCCGATCAGGTGCTCAAATTCGCCTATAGCGTAATGAATGAGCTCCAGAAAAAAGAGTTCGAACAAAAAAAAGAGGTTGATTTTTCCTTCGGCGTCCAGAACCTTTCGCGCTTTCGCGCCAATGTTTTTTTACAGCGCGGCTGCGCCGCGGCCGCGATCCGCCAGATTCCCTACATTATCCAGCCGCTTCAGGAACTGGGCCTGCCGGCGATTGCCGGTCGCCTGACCGAGAAACCCAACGGTCTGGTTCTGGTTACCGGGCCGACCGGATCGGGCAAGAGCACAACCCTGGCAGCGATGGTGGATAAAATCAATAACGAGCGCGAAGGCCACATTTTGACCATCGAAGACCCCATCGAATTCGTGCATCAGAACAAAAAATGCATCGTCAACCAGCGCGAGGTGCGGCAAGACACCGATTCATTCGGCGCCGCCCTGCGCGTGGCCCTGCGGCAGGACCCGGATGTCGTGCTTATCGGCGAAATGCGCGACCTGGAAACCATCAGCGCCGCCCTGACCATCGCCGAGACCGGTCACTTGACGCTTGCGACCCTGCACACCAATTCGGCGGCCCAGACCATCAACCGCGTGGTGGACGTATTTCCCTCGGACCAGAAAAGCACGATCCGCGCCCAGCTTGCCATGGTGCTTGAAGGAATTATCAGCCAGGCCCTCCTGCCGCGCATCGGCGGCGGACGTATCCTGGCCTGCGAAGTGCTCATTGCCACGCCGGCCGTACGCTCCATGATTCGCGACGACAAAGTGCATCAGTTGCTCGGCATCATTGAAATCGGACAGAAATACGGCATGCAAACGCTCAACGCGGAACTGGCGCGCCTCTTTAATCAAAGATTAATTTCTAAAAAAGACGCCCTGGGCCGCAGCCCGGAGCCCGAGAGCCTTGCGAAAATGCTGCTATCTTGACAAATGATTATTATGCGAACACAAAAATACGCGATCCGGGGAAAAAGGACTTAACTACCTATGGCGTTTTTTATTTATTTGGGCGTAACCTCGTCCGGCGGCCAGGTAAAGGGCGAAATCCAGGCCAATAGTCGCGACGAAGTTATCAGCCTTCTGCGCAAAAAGAAAATCAGGACAATTTCTATTAAAAAGAAACCGATGTCCCTGAGTTTGAGCTTTGGTTCGGGCATCAAGCTCTCCGATGTAAGCCGCTTTACCCGGCAATTATCGGCGATGGCCGCGGCCGGTTTGCCGCTTGTCCAGTGCTTGGACACCCTTTCGGGGCAGACCGAAAACAAAGTCCTGGGAAAGACCGTGCAGCAGATCTCCATCGATATTCAGGGCGGCAATACCCTGGCCGACGCCTTAACCAAGCACCCCAAAATATTTAATACGCTCTTTTCCAATATGGTTGCCGCGGGTGAGGCCTCCGGCAATTTAGATGGCGTCCTCACCCGGCTTGCCGGATATCTCGAAAAAGCAGATTCCCTGCGGCGGAAAATTAAAGGCGCCATGACCTATCCTATTGTGGTCGGGTGCGTCGCGCTGGGCGCCACGATCATCATGCTCACCTTTATCGTGCCTACCTTCGCGCAGATGTTCAAGGATTTCGGCGGCAATTTGCCTGCGCCCACTAAAATTATTCTGGGGCTTTCAAACTTTGTGCGCGCCTATTTGGTTCATATGGCCATAGCCGGCGTCGGGATCGGATTTGTGATTTCCCGCTATTACAAAACGCCCAAAGGCAGATATCGCATCGACGACATTAAGCTGCATTTGCCGATTTTCGGCGACCTGGAGCGTAAAAGTTCCATCAGCCGTTTTGCACAAACGCTTTCCACCTTGCTTTCGAGCGGCATCACAATCCTCGATGCCATTGCCATTACCGCTAAAACCGCCGGTAACGCGGTTTTGGAGCGGGGCTTGCTTCGAACATCGGAAAAAATTACCGGTGGGCAAACGATTGCAGAGCCGCTTAAGGAGACCGGTGTTTTTCCACCCATGGTTATCCAGATGATTGCGGTCGGCGAAAAAACGGGCGGCCTGGCCGAAATGCTGGGCAAGATTTCCGAGTTTTACCAGGAAGAGGTAGATGCCGCCGTTGATGCCCTTACTTCCATTATTGAACCGATCATGCTGGTAGTTATCGGAATTATCGTCGGGGGAATTCTGGTCGCCATGTATTTGCCGATGTTCGAAATTATCGGAACGGTCGGTTAGACCGGTCTTTATTATAAAAGGTAATAAAAAAGTTAAAGTTTTAGTTTATTTTGCCGATGTATTAGATAGGGTATGAAAGGTAAGGATTAACTATGCGTATCTCTGCTTTATCGGAATCGTTTAATGCCGAATTCCGGAAATTGGATTCGGCCAAAAAGACCGATAAGGTCTCCAAGGTGCGGAATACGCCTGTCGACTCTACCCAGGTTTCGTCCAATGCTCAAAAAATGAACGAATCC
>JAQUMP010000615.1 GCA_028718065.1 Chitinivibrionales bacterium
CTCCAGTTTGCCGTGGTCGAAACAGTATTCGCCGATATACATCCAGGCCTGGGGCGTAAATTGACTGTTCGGAAATTTGCGCGCGACGACCTGCATGTGCGTGATGGCGCTGTCGAGCAGGCCCTGGTCGTTAAAACACCAGGCCAGACTGTAGTGCGCGGCCGGCACGACCGCGCTGTCCGTTTGCGCGCCGATAACGGCGCGGAAGCGGCCGGCGCTTTGCTTATGGTCAAGCTGCGGCGCGTCCGGCTTGTCGGGCGGTGCCAGCAGTTTGCCGCTGCGGTACAGGAGCAGCAGGCTGTCGTGAGCGGCTTGCGCATTTTCGTAGGTACGGTAGGCCTCGCGGTAGGCTTCGTTTTCCTGTTGGTAAAGTATTTCCCCCCAATGATAATTAAAATAGGCTTCCTCGGCCGAATCCAGCGGCGACATCACCAACACCGAACAGGCCCTGACCACGATGGCCTGCCAGGTCGCATTCAGCGAATCCCCGCGCCGCACCAGCGAATCCAGGGAATATTGATATTGACGCCGGCGCATTTCGGCAATTTTAAACGCCGCGGGATCATGCTCGTTTTTAAGGGAGAAAGCCAGTTCCTTCTGACGGGCATTCACCTGGGATTTTTCCCAGTCGGCGTACTCTTGTTCCCAGCGATAGCGGTCGATGGTCGCCTCCAGCGCCGCCACGTTGCTTTTTAAGACCATGCTCTTGATCGTGGCCCTGTTTTGCTGAACCGCGGTAAACATCTCGCCCGAGGCCACGGTACTCGCGCCTTCGCTGCGCACGAGCAGCAGCAGCGAATCGAGCTGGTGCATCAGGTATTCGCGCCGCGCGGAAAACGATACTTCCTGCAGCGAGCCGGTCTTGTAATTGGCATTGACAAACGTATATATTTCCCCGGCTTTTTTATACCATTGCGCGATATCGGCGTAGCTTTCGCGGTCTTCCGCCGTGAGCCGCTGCAAGAGGGCCAGCGCCTCGTTGCGGTCGACCTCATATTCGGGCCGTTTGCGCTGCGCCGTGTCGGCCGCGGCGCGCCGGTCGATTTTGTCGATCATCGCGCGCACGCCGGATTCTTCTTTAGCAAGATAGGCCGCTTTTTTCCATTCATACTGGGCCTTGCCGATGTAGCGCGTTGCCATGATCAGCATGGCGTCGACCGCCAGCGGCGACTGCGGGTTCTGGTTAATAAGCTTGTGCAGGCTGATTTCGGCTTTTTGATAGTTGCCCGCTTTAATGTAGCACCAGATAATGCCGTAAAGCGCCTTGTCGTACATGTCTGCTTCGTCAAGCAATTCAAAATAGCGCGCGAGGGCCTTGGTATAATCGCCGCGCTCAAAGCACAGATCGGCGAGGCCGAGGCGCACCTGCTTGCGCGTGAGCTCGTCGAAGGCGCCCCGGCCTTTGAATTTAAGGGCGGCCTCGTATTGCGCCTGCGCATCCGAAAACGCCCCGCGCGCCACCGCGAATTTAGCGGAGGCGTGCAGCACGGCCATGGCATAGGCCGAATCGCGGCTGAGCGTTCCGGCCCAGTGCGCCGGGTCGATCTGGCTGTCCGTGGGTATTTTGTCAAGCGTATTAAAGGCGCTTTCGAGCGTCATCCAGATTAAAATGTTGCGGTATTGCAGCGGCAGGTTTTCCGGCTTGCTGCCGCGCGCCCACCGCACGATCGCCCCATAATCCCGCAGGGCATAGCGGCTCTGGACGGATGTGAGAATTTTAACGGCGCCCAGGCGGCCGCTGTCCGGCAGCGCGGCAATGGTCTTGAGGGCGTCGTAATATTTGCCTTCTGTAAACTGCGCCCTGGCCAGCAGCGCGTTGAGTTCGTCCGGGGAGAGCCGGCCCGCAAAGCGGTTTTTGAGCGGGGTTGTTTTTACCTCCGCCAGAAATTCCTGATTGTTTTTAAGGTACTGGCGCACCCGGAAGGTCTCGATGGCCAGCATCTTCCGGGCCGCCTCGAGCGTGGCGCGCTGGGCCAGGGTGTCTTTCATGCGGTTGAGTTTATTATAATAGACCTGCGATTGCATGCCGAGGTTGGCGCGGATGATTTCAAAAAACTCCCGTTCGAAACCGGCCGAATCGGCCGCCACGGGCGCCGCGGCGATGCGCATGACCTCGCCGGAAAAAGTCAGCAGCGAATCGACCGTGCCCCAGATACCGTCGATGGCGTGCTTGATCGTCAGCATCTGTTCGATGCGCTCAAGATCGCCCTGCTCGATTACAAAGAACATGTCCTCCACGGGTTTGCCCACGATCTGCTCCCGCAGAATGCCCATGGCGTCGGCGAGCGGGGCCTTAAAGTCATTGACTTGCGCAAGCAGCGCGCGCTGCCGGCGCTCGGCCGCCTCTATTTTTTTGTCAAGATTCACGAGCTTCTTTTCTTCCAGGTGGGTCACTTCCGGCGGATAGAGTTCAAAGCTGCGGATATCGCCGAGCACGTCATTGATGTTGGCCAACTCGCGGTTGAGCACGCCGATTTTGTCCCATTCCGAACCGAGCCGCGCGGTCAGCGTTTCGCGAGATC
>JAQUMP010000616.1 GCA_028718065.1 Chitinivibrionales bacterium
AGCTCCTCGATTGCCGCAGGGGCGCTCGCATAATGCTTCCAGGGGACATAGTCGATTGTTCCCATGGAGGTTTTTGTCAGCTTGGCGTTCGGCGGCGTGGCGGTATAACCGCAGAGGTAAAGGCCGCTCACGCGCAGTGTGTCGCACAGCCGGAAAATTGCGCCCACGTTAAAGGCGCTGCGCAGATTTTCCAGAATTATAATCAACGGATTTTTGGCCAACTGATTGTACTTGTCAAGCGAAATGACCGCGTCGTGGCTTTTTACGGCAAAATTGGTTTCGATCATGGCGCGGTTCGTTTTGAATGCGGCGACGCCCCCGCAAGCGCCGGGTAGATAGCGGCGGTTACGGCAAAAAAGGCCCCGACTCCGGCAAAACAGGCCGTATAGCCCAAACCGCCGATAATCATCCCGGCGATCATGGGCCCGCCGGCGTGACCGATATCCATGATAGTGCTCATGACACCGAGCGCCGATCCGTGATTGGTGCTGCGGGCGTAATCGGCGACCAACGCGGCGGTGGAAGAAGTAACCGTTGCCATGGTCACGCCGAAAAGGGTGCAGGCGATCAACAGGAGCCAGAATACTTTACAAAATGGCAGGCATAACAGCCCCAGCGCCCCGCCCAGAAGCCCCAGCATGATTTGGGTGCGGCGCTCGTGGGCGTCGGAAACTTTGCCCAGCAGGGGCTTGCTGAAGGTGAGGGCCAATACCTGGCTGCCGAGCAGGATACCGATCATCCAGTCGTGAAGCCCTATCGATTTTGCATAGAGCGGGACAAAAACTTCGAACGCGCCAAACCCGAAATACTGGACCGCTTCGGCGCCGCTGGTCACTAAAATTCCCCGGTGACGCAAAACTTCGCCGAGGCCTTTTTGCATCTGGGCTAATTTTCCGGCGGCAGGCATTGACTTTTTGGATTGTTCCGCGCCCTCCGCCGGAACGGGCGATTGACGCGGCAAGAACAGGGCAAGCGCAAACGAAACCATCCCCGCGATCGCACACAGCGCATAAACGCTGCGGTAGTGCCAGAACATCGAGGTGGAAAAAACGGTCAGTAAGATGCCGCCCAGAAAGGGAGCGAGCGACCGTCCGATAAGCGTGGATGATGAGTACCAGCCCATTTTTTCTCCGCGCTGGGCGCGATAAAGATCGGCAACAAGCGCCATGGCCACCGGCCCGAATATCGCCGTTGCGCAACCATGGTAAATCCGGACCAGCACGAGCTGCGGGGCGGTATGAACGCCAAGATACAGCAGGGGCGCCGAGGCAAAAATAAAAGCGGCCGCCACAATGACTTTTTTTCGGCCGAAAATATCGGAAAGCGCTCCCGCCGGAATACTGAGCAGAATGCCCACCACCGTCGAAGCCGCCGCGATAAAGCCGATGAGGGCGTCCCTTGCTCCCAGGTCATGCGCAAAGAGCGGTAAAACCGGGCTTTTGGAAATGGTTGACGAAAAAATCGCGCAGAGGCCGATGGTGCAGAGCAAAACAAAAGGAGAAACTGAGCGGAGGCGGTTCATGATTCGTTGTTACTGCGATAACTTTTTATAAAAGTCCGACTTTTCACGATCGCCGTTTTTTTTGTAAATATCGGCCAATAGTGCAGCGGCTGTTTTTAAATATGGGCGTTTCCCATAGGCCTCCAGCAGTTCGTTTTCCGCGCGGTCCGGCTCGTTGTTATAATAATAGGCGCACCCCAAACCGAAATGCAGGTCGGCATCCTTGGGATTAAACAGCAGGCCTTGTTGATATTCGATAATGGCCTCATCGAAATCCCTCGTCTTTAAAAAAAGCGTGCCGAGGTTGCGGTTGATATCCGGTAAATCGGGCCGCAGGGCCTTGGCTTTGAGCAGGGCGGCTACGGCTTTATCGCGCTGCCCCAGCGTATCGTAAACAACGCCCATATTGCCCCACGCCTCGGCATAACCGCGCAGACCTTCGGACGCCCAGCCGTAACAGCGCAATGCCCCGCTGAATGCCCCGGCCTGGCGCAGGCAATTGCCGACCGCGAATTGCAGCACAGCCGTTACCTCACGCGGCTCCAGATTGCGCAGATTATACCAGGATGTTGTCGACAAAGCAAAACGCGCCTGATAAACCGAATCGTCGATGCAGGCGCCCATTCTGGTGGACTCAATATTGCAGCGATAGGCGCCATTGTCGAAACGAACAAAAAAATGCCCCGGCGCCAGGACCCCGTATACCGGCAGGTTAAGACGCTCCCCCAGCATCAGGACCAAAAGCGATATGCCCAGGCACGACCCGCTGCCTCTTTTAAGCACTAAATGGGGGAAAATGTTGGCAGGATCGTTTTCCTCGCGGCTGTACTCGATCTGCCGGTCCTTAAAAACGGCGTTGCGCAAAATGTCGACCGTCTGCTGCGGGTCGCTAACGCCGAGCAGGCGCGCCGAAAGCGCCAGGGACATGCTGTCAAGCGTTGCCGAAAACGGTCCCAGGGGACCGATCCTGCCTTTAAATTGCGGCGCTTCTGAAATTTGATCGATAAGGGCCTG